>NZ_JBSHJY010000029.1:0-41683 GCF_053619715.1 Agromyces sp. NPDC055520
GGCGGGGGCGACGGCTGCAGGAGCCGCGGGAGGCGCGTACGCCGGGGCCGCGGGTGCCACGGGCGGCGCGAACGCCGGGCCCGCCGGCTCTGCGACCGGAGCCGGCGGAGCGACCGGAGCCGCCGGCGCCTGCGCGACCGGTTCTGCGACCGGGGCTGCCGGTGGCACGGGTGCTGCCGGTGCGACGGGCTCTGCGGGGGCTGCCGGAGCAGCCTCGACCACGGGCGCCGCGGCCTCGGGGGCGGCCGGTGCCGCAGCTGCCGCACCCGATCCGTCGCCGATGGTCACGAGCGCGGTGCCGACCTCGACGGTCTCGTCCTCCTGGACGAGGATCGCCTCGATGACACCCGCGACGGGCGACGGGATCTCGGTGTCGACTTTGTCGGTCGAGACCTCGAGCAGCGGCTCGTCGACCTCGACACGGTCGCCGACATTCTTCAGCCAGCGGGTGACCGTGCCCTCAGTGACACTCTCTCCGAGTGCCGGGAGGCTGACGGATTCGCTCATGCGCTTGTCTCCTTCACAGCGTGGGAACGCTTTCTAGCTTATTGCAGTCGTGGTTCGGGGCGGCGGGGGTCAGATGGCGTGCAGCGGCTTGCCGGCCAGCTTCAGCACGGCCTCCCCGAACGCCTCGCCCTGGGTCGGGTGGGCGTGGATGAAGGGCGCGATGTCCTCGGGATAGGCCTCCCAGTTCACCGCGAGCTGCGCCTCGGCGATCAGCTCGCCGACGCGGCCGCCGATCATGTGCACGCCGACGATGGGACCGTCGTTGACCCGCACGACCTTGATCGAGCCGGACGTGCCGAGGATCGAGCTCTTGCCGTTGCCGGCGAGGTTGTACTCGAACGACGAGACCTGCTCTGCGCCGAACTTCTCTCCGGCTTTCGCCTCGGTGTAGCCGACGGAGGCGACCTCGGGCTCGCAATAGGTGATCTTCGGGATGTTCACGTCTTCGACGACGATCGGGGCGAGGCCCGCGATCTCTTCGGCGATGAAGATACCCTGCTGGTAGCTGCGGTGCGCGAGCTGGAGGCCGGGGACGATGTCGCCCGCGGCGTAGACGCCCGGGACGCTCGTCTCGAGGCGGTCGTTCGTGATGACGAAGCCGCGATCGATCGTGATGCCGGCCTCTTCGTAGCCGAGGTTCTGGGTGACCGGGCCGCGACCGACGGCGACGAGCAGCAGCTCGGCCTCGTAGGTGGTGCCGTTCTCGAGCGTCACGACGACGCCGTCGTCGTTCTGGGTCACACTCTGGAAACGCACGCCGAGCGAGTATTCGATGCCGCGCTTGCGGAAGGCGCGCTCGAGCTGCTTCGAGATCGTCTCCTCCTCGTTGGGGACGAGGTGGGGCAGCGCTTCGATGATCGTGACGTCGGCGCCGAACGAGTTCCACACGCTCGCGAACTCGACGCCGATGACGCCGCCGCCGAGCACCGCGACCTTCTTGGGCACGAAGTCGAGTTCGAGCGCCTGCTCGCTCGTGATGACGCGGCCGCCGATCTCGAGGCCGGGGAGCGAGCGCGAGTACGAGCCGGTGGCGAGCACGACGTTCTTGCCGATGTAGCGGTCGTCGCCGACGGCCACGGCACTCGCGCCGACGAGTCGGCCCTCACCGGCGACCACGGGGATGCCGCGCGCCTTCAGCAGGCCCTGCAGGCCCTTCCACTTGCTCGCGACGATGCCCTCGCGGTAGGCGGAGACGCCGGCGATGTCGACGCCCTCGAACGAGGCCTTGACACCGTACTTCGCCGATTCGCGGGCCACTTCGGCGACCTCTGCCGAGTGCAGCAGCGCCTTCGTGGGAATGCAACCGCGGTGCAGACACGTTCCGCCGAGCTTGTCCTTCTCGATCACCACGGCGGTCATGCCGAGTTCGACGGCGCGGATCGCGGCGGCATAGCCGGCACTGCCTCCACCCAGGACGACAATGTCAAAGTTCTGCTCGGACAAACGTTCTCTCCCTTGCGCATAGATCTGCGTCACGGACTGCCCCCGGTTCGTTGCCGGGGCAGGGTGCATGGGCGACGTACTCGCCCATATGACCTTACTACCCTGCGGCGAGCTGCTCGCCCAGCCGCACGAGGGTGCGGACGGCGACGCCGGTGGCGCCCGAACCGGTGTAGCCGAAACCCGCCGCGGCGTTGTGCGATGGGCCCGCGATGTCGAGGTGCGCCCACGGGATGCGCGTCTCCTCGCCCTCGCGCGTGCCGACGAACTCCTGCAGGAAGACGCCCGCGAGCAGCATCCCGGGCAGGGTCACGCCGAGCTTGGTGTTCGCGAGATCGGCGACGTCCGACTTCAGGTACGACATGAGGTCGCGGGGGAGCGGCATCGGCCAGGTCGGCTCGTCGACCGCGTCGGCCGCCGCCAGGACGTGCGCCACCAACTCGTCCTCGCCCATGAGCCCTGCGATGCGGTGGCCGAGGGCGACCACCTGCGCGCCGGTGAGGGTCGCGACGTCGACGATCGCGTCGGGCTGCTCCTCGCTCGCGGCGACGAGCCCGTCGGCGAGCACCAGCCGGCCCTCTGCGTCGGTGTTGATGACCTCGACGGTCTTGCCGCCGCGGATGCGCAGCACGTCGTTCGGGCGCACGGCGGTCGACGAGGGCAGGTTCTCTGCGATGCAGAGCCACCCGGTGACCCTGATCGGCACCGCGAGCTCGGCGAGGGCCACCATGGCCGCGAGCACGGCAGCGGCGCCGGCCATATCGGTCTTCATGCCGACGAGGGCCGTCATGGGCTTCAGCGAGATGCCGCCGGAGTCGTAGGTGATGCCCTTGCCGACGAGAGCGAGGTGAGCGGATGCCTCGGCCGGCGCATATTCGAGGCGCACGAGCCGCGGACCGCGACTGGATCCCTGACCCACGGCGAGGATTCCGCCGAACCCGTCGGCCGCGAGCGCCGCTTCGTCCCACACCTTGGCGTCGATGCCGGCGGCAGCGGCCGTCTCGACGGCGATCTCGGCCAGTCGCGCCGGATACAGATCTGCGGGCGGCATGTTGACGAGGTCCTTCGTGCGAGCCACGGCCGCGGTCACGGCGCGCACCCGGTCGAGGCCGATCTCATCGTCGTCGAAGGCCGAGTGCAGTCGAAGAGCGGTGGGTCGGGGCTTCGCCTCCGAGCGGTAGCCGTCGTAGCCGTACGCGCCGAGCGCGGCGCCCTCGAGCAGGGCGGCTGCCGACGCCGCGTCATCGGTCGGAACGGCGATCGCCACGGTGAGCTCTCCCTTCAGCTGCCGAAGGGCGCTGCCTGCGGCGAGGCGGAGGGCTGCGGCATCCGATCGCTCGCCGATGCCGACGATCGCGACGACGCGGGGGCCGCCTTCCCGGCCGGGCACGCGCACGAGTTCTTCGGCCGCGCCGCTGACATCGAGCGCTTCGAGCACGGACCCGACCCATTCGAAGCCGGGCCCGGCGAGGAGTTCGGGCCCGGCTTCGCCCGCGCGAGCGGCGAGCAGGACGACGTCGGCGTCGGACGAGACGGCGGGGGAATCGGTCACGATCAAGGTGGGAACAGCCATGCAGCGATCGTACGTGTTCGCTCTGGGCATCACGTCGGAGGGGGCGATCAGGGGGAGGGCGGGACGTGCCTCAGTAGGCTGGAAGCATGCACGATCCGCGCTCCCTGTACGAGCTGAACCCAGAGGTGTCGGTTCCCGCCGGCCTGCCGCTCGTCGCGGGGCTCACGGGCTACGCCGACGCGGGCGGTGCGGTCGCGCAGACCACCGAGTACCTGCTGTCGACCCTCGACAGCACCGTCGTGGCATCCTTCGACGTCGACGAACTGCTCGACTACCGGGCCCGGCGGCCCATCATCCTCTTCGAGGGCGATCACCTGACCGACTACACACCGCCACGGTTGAGCCTCGATCTCGCCGTCGACGAGCTGGGTCGGCAGTTCCTGCTGCTCACGGGCTTCGAGCCCGACTACCGCTGGCAGCGGTTCAGCTCGGCCGTGCTCGAACTCATCGAGCGGTTCGAGGTGTCGTCGACCACGTGGATCAACTCGATCCCCATGCCGGTGCCGCACACCCGGCCCGTCGGCGTCACCGTGAGCGGCAATCGCACCGAGCTGATCGAGTCGATGTCGGTCTGGCGCCCCACGACGCAGGTGCCCGCGAACGTGCTGCACCTCGTCGAGTACCGGCTCCAAGAGCTCGGGCACCCGATCGCCGGGTTCGTGCTGTTGATTCCGCACTACCTGTCCGATGCCGAATACCCGACGGCCGCGATCACCGCGCTCGAGGCGATCAGCGCTGCGACCGGCCGCATCTTCCCGACCGATGCGCTGCGCGAGCAGGGGCGCGAGTTCGTGGCCCGCATCGACGAGCAGGTCGCCGAGAACGCCGAGCTCGCAAAGCTCGTCGGCACGCTCGAGCAGCGGCACGACGCCTACATGGAGGGCACGACGCTTCGCTCGCCGCTGACCGACGAAGACGGCGAGCTGCCCTCGGCCGACGAGATCGCGGCAGAGCTCGAGAAGTTCCTCGCGTTCCGCCGCGCGAGCGACGACGACACGCCGCGCGGGCTGTAGCAGCCGGGGAATGCCCGCCGCGGGCCGACTGTTGTAGTCAACGCAGGCCGAGACGCCCCCGTTCAGTCATTTCGCGGAGCGGACGTCTGTATAATGGGGGCAGGACCCGTTCTGGTCCGCTGGTGTGGCTTCCGGCCATGCCGTTGCAGCGGACTTGACATGGGTCCTCATAGTGTCCGAAAACACAGAGTGTCCGAAAACGACCGGACCGCGTGCATGAGCCGAGCCTGCAGGGCACGCAGCACCCGGTAGGAGAGGTTCAACGAATGGCAACGACGAAAGCCGCGACGAAGGCTGCGAGCGAGGCGGAGAAGCCCGCTGCGAAGCGTGCGACCGCCGCGAAGTCGACCGCCGCGAAGACCACGGCGGCCAAGGCGCCCGCGAAGGCACCTGCCGCTGCGAAGGCCCCCGCGAAGGCCACCGCCACCGCGGCGAAGACGCCGCGTGCTGCGACCGCGAAGGCGGCGACCAAGCCCCGCGGCAAGGCCAAGGCCAAGAGCGACGACGACGAGGGCGAAGAGCTCGAGGCCGTCGAGGTCGACGACCACGCGGCCGACGCCGACGACGACGACACGAAGGCCGTCGCCGTCGAGCCGCATCCCACCGGCGCACTCGTGCTCCGCGCGGTCGACGACGAAGACGAGGTTCCGGTCTACTCGAGCGCCATCACGGGCGCGACGGCCGACCCCGTCAAGGACTACCTGAAGCAGATCGGAAAGGTCGCGCTCCTGAACGCGGCCGAAGAGGTCGAGCTCGCGATGCGCATCGAGGCGGGCCTCTTCGCCGAAGAGAAGCTCTCGCACATGACCGACGCCGAGAAGCGCTCGCAGCTCGGTCGCGAGCTGCAGTGGGTCGCGAAAGACGGACAGCGCGCGAAGAGCCACCTGCTCGGTGCGAACCTCCGCCTCGTCGTCTCCCTCGCGAAGCGATACACGGGTCGCGGCATGCAGTTCCTCGACCTCATCCAAGAGGGCAACCTGGGCCTCATCCGTGCGGTCGAGAAGTTCGACTACACCAAGGGCTTCAAGTTCTCGACGTATGCGACGTGGTGGATCCGCCAGGCGATCACGCGTGCCATGGCCGACCAGGCACGTACGATCCGCATCCCCGTGCACATGGTCGAGGTCATCAACAAGCTCGCCCGCGTGCAGCGCCAGATGCTGCAGGATCTCGGTCGCGAGCCCACGCCCGAAGAGCTGAGCCGCGAGCTCGACATGACCCCCGAGAAGGTCATCGAGGTCCAGAAGTACGGCCGCGAGCCCATCTCGCTGCACACGCCCCTCGGCGAAGACGGCGACAGCGAGTTCGGCGACCTGATCGAGGACACCGAGGCGGTCGTCCCGGCCGATGCGGTGGGCTTCACGATGCTGCAGAAGCAGCTCGAGTCGCTCCTCGACTCGCTGAGCGAGCGCGAGGCGGGCGTCATCCGCATGCGCTTCGGCCTCGGTGACGGCATGCCGAAGACCCTCGACCAGATCGGCGACACCTTCGGGGTCACGCGCGAGCGCATCCGTCAGATCGAGTCGAAGACGATGGCGAAGCTGCGCCACCCCTCGCGTTCGCAGTCGCTCCGCGACTACCTCGAGTAGACCGCCGATGAGCGCTGGATCCTTGCGTTACGGGCCGGCGATCCTCGTCGGCAGACTCACCCGATTCGCCGCCCGGCTGCGCAAGCCCGGCGGCGGATCGGCGATTCCCGGCCTCGTCGTCAACCGCATCGCGCCGAAGTACCTGAAGCGCACGCTCTCCGGGTTCCCCCAAGGGCTCGTCGTGGTGTCCGGTTCGAGCGGCAAGTCGACGACGACCAAGATGCTCGTCGCGATCCTGCGCGCGCACGGGGTCGACGTCTTCACGAACCCGTCGACCGCGAACATCAGCCAGGGCCTCACCTCGGCGCTGCTCGAACAGGCCGACTGGCGCGGGCGTGTGCCCGGCGATGTCGCGGTGCTCGAGATGGACGAGGGCCACGGTGCGCTCGTCATGCACGGCGTCGATGCGCGGGTCGTGTGCCTGACGAACGTCATGGTCGACCAGATCGACCGCTTCCACGACTCCGACATGGTCGCCTCGATGCTCGCTCGCATCGCGGCGCGCGCCGGCGAGGCGATCGTCGTGAACGCCGACGACGCCTACCTCGAGCGGCTGGCCGCGAAGGCGCGGCCCGATGTCGCGGTGCACCGTTTCGGGGTCACGGACGCCGTGCTGGCGGCCTCACCGCGCGGCCTCGGCTACACCGAGACGAGCGACGCGAGACTGCCGAGCGGCACCGACGTGCTCGTCGAGACGGTCGACGGCGCCACCGCGGTGCTCGACGACGCCGGGGCATCCGTCTCGATCGGATTGCCGGCCCGCGGTGTGCACTACGCCGTCGACGCGGCCGCCGCCTATGCGACGGCCAAGGCGGTGCTCGGCGAGCGGTTCTCGAGCTCGACGGCGGCCGAGGCGCTCAGTGCGATCCCGGCCGTGTTCGGCCGCGGCGAGCGCACCACCGTGCGCGGTCAGGAGGTCGAGTTCGTGCTCGTGCAGAACCCAGCGAGCTACCAGCTCAACGTCGACAGCATCGCGCCGGGCACCGAGCAGATCCTGTTCGCGATCGGTTCCGACGTGCGCGACCCTTCGTATTTCTGGCCGACGGATGCCGCGGCGCTCGAGCGGGTCTCGATCGTGTCGGGTTCGAAGTCGGCCGAGGCAGCCCTCATGCTCGCCTACGACGGTGTCGTGATCGACCGAGTCGAACCCGATCTCGGCACGGCGCTCGACGACTTCTTCGCACTGCCGGCGCCTGCCTCGGGCGTGAAGACGATCGTCTTCACCGCCGACGCCATGCGGCGCACCCGCACCCACCTCGGACTCGCTGGAGCAGAATGACCCTCTCGATCGTCTCGCTGCTGCCGCGACTGCAGAACACGAACGGCGATGCCGAGAACGCCGGTGTGCTCGCCGCCCGTGCGCGATGGGCGGGTCTCGACGCCGAGATCGTCGAGGTCGAGACCGCCGCGCAGTTGCCCGAGCGGGTCGACGCGATCGTGCTCGGCTCGGGCAGCGACTCGTCGCTCGACGAGAGCCGCGAACTGCTGCTCACGATGCACGACGAGTTCCGCCGCTGGGGCACCGAGGGCGTGCCCATCCTCTCGATCGGCACCGGATGGGAGCTGCTCAGCTGGGGCATCGAGCTCGCGAGCGGCCGCACTGTCGAGGGGCTCGGCATCCTGCCCGGCCGCGCAGTGCCGCGGGCGGGCCGTGTGACCGGCGACGTCGTCGTGAAGAGCCCGCGCTTCGGCACGCTCGTGGGCTTCGAGAACCACGCCCGCGATTACGTCGGTGCCGAGGCGTCGCCCCTGGGGCGAACCCGCGCCGGTCACGGCAACGGTCGCGAGTCTGGGCAGGAGGGCGCCGTCATGGGCGAGGTGTACGGCACCCACCTGCACGGGCCGGTGCTCGCGAAGAACCCGGTGTTCGCCGACCGACTGCTCGAGACGATCGCCGAGCGCGCCGGCCTCGAGTACGTGCCGGGCGAGCGTGCCCGTGCGGTCGACGAGTACGCTGCGGCCGCGCGTGCCGTGCAATTGACGGCGGCCGGCGTCGACCTGCCCGTGGCCTGAGCCGCGGCATCCGTCGCCCGGCGGCGCAGGACTGTCGCCGTCGGCCCTGGGCCGACGGTCGTCAGCCGACGGTCGTTTCCGGCAGCCGGCAGCTGGAGACGACGAACGCCCCGGACGAGCCGGGGCGTTCGTGAATCAGTCGGTCAGCTGCGGTCGTCGGCGAGCAGCCTGCTCGACTCGTCGTGCCAGCTGTGTGCGATCTGCGAGAGCTTCTCTTGGTGCTTGCGGCCGTGGTGGGCGCAGAACAGCAGTTCGCCGCTCGCGACGACGACGCGGATGTAGGCCTGCGCGCCACAGGCGTCGCAGCGATCGAGCGCGGTGAGCTCGTAAGGGGTCTCGAGTTCATCGACCGCACCGGTGGTCTCGGTGTATTGGGTCATGGCTCCTCCTTCGTCGCTCATGTCTGGTGCTCCGTTCATCAATCAAAACACGTGAGCGCGCCCGTTCCTTCCGTTGGGCCGGGCATTTCGCTCACCGCGTAGTGGCTGAGCCCAAGTGTCGGCGCGGCTCAGTAGGCTTGTTCGACGTGAGCTCCGACTATTCCGCCCGCCATCTCTCCGTGCTCGAGGGCCTCGAGGCCGTGCGCAAGCGACCCGGCATGTACATCGGTTCGACCGACTCCCGCGGCCTCATGCACTGCCTCTGGGAGATCATCGACAACTCGGTCGACGAGTCGCTCGCGGGCCACGGCACCGAGATCGGCGTGACGCTGCATCCCGACGGCAGCGTCGAGGTGCGCGACCGCGCCCGAGGCATCCCGGTCGACATCGAGCCCAAGACCGGGCTGTCTGGCGTCGAGGTCGTGTTCACGAAGCTGCACGCGGGCGGCAAGTTCGGGTCGGGCTCCTATGCGGCCTCCGGCGGACTGCACGGTGTCGGCGCCTCGGTCGTCAACGCGCTGTCCGAACGTCTCGACGTCGAGGTCGACCGCGACGGCAAGACCTGGGCCATGTCGTTCCACCGCGGCGAACCAGGCAACTTCGCCGACTCCGGTGCGCCGTCGCCCGACGCGCCCTTCACGCCGTTCGAGCAGCGCAGCGAACTCCGCGTCGTCGGCAAGGTGGCGAAGGGCGTCACCGGCACGCGCATCCGCTACTGGGCCGATCGCCAGATCTTCACGAAGGGTGCCGAGTTCCAGACCGACGAGCTGCTCGGTCGCGCACGGCAGACGGCATTCCTCGTTCCCGGGCTCGCGATCGACGTCACCGACGAGCGCGGCGAGGCCCCGCACACGACCTCCTTCCAGTTCGAGGGCGGCATCTCCGAATTCGTCGAGCACCTGGCCACGGATGCCCCGCTCACCGACGTCTGGCGCCTGACGGGCACCGGCCACTTCACCGAGACCGTGCCCGTGCTCACCGAGGGCGGCGCGATGGTGCCGACCGAGCTGAAGCGCGAGTGCGTCGTCGACATCGCGTTGCGATGGGGCACCGGCTACGACACGGTCATCCGCTCGTTCGTCAACATCATCGCCACGCCCAAGGGCGGCACGCACCAGGCCGGGTTCGATCAGGGGCTCCTGAAGTTCCTGCGCCAGCAGGTCGAGTTGAACGCTCGGCGCCTGAAGGCGGGCAACGACAAGCTCGAAAAGGACGACGTGCTCGCGGGGCTCACAGCGGTCGTCACCGTGCGCCTGCCCGAGCCCCAGTTCGAGGGCCAGACGAAAGAGGTGCTCGGTACCCCCGCAGCACGCGCCATCGTCGCCAGCGTGCTGACGAACGAACTCGGCGCCCGTTTCTCGTCGACGAAGCGCGACGACAAGAACCAGTCCGCATTGCTGCTCGACAAGGTCGTCGCCGAGATGAAGTCGCGCATCTCCGCTCGCGCGCACAAAGAGACGCAGCGCCGCAAGAACGCGCTCGAGAGCTCGTCGCTGCCCGCGAAGCTCGTCGACTGCCGATCGAACGACGTCGCGCACAGCGAGCTGTTCATCGTCGAGGGCGACTCGGCGCTCGGCACGGCCAAGCTCGCCCGCGACAGCGAGCACCAGGCGCTGCTGCCGATCCGCGGCAAGATCCTCAACGTGCAGAAGGCGAGTGTCGCCGACATGCTCGCGAATGCCGAGTGCGCCTCGATCATCCAGGTGATCGGTGCCGGGTCGGGCCGCAGCTTCGACCTCGAGGCCGCGCGGTACGGCAAGGTCATCCTGATGGCCGATGCCGACGTCGATGGGGCGCACATTCGCACGCTGCTGCTCACGCTCTTCTTCCGGTACATGCGCCCGATGATCGAGCACGGCCGGGTGTTCGCCGCCGTGCCGCCGTTGCACCGGGTCGTGGTGATGAACCCGGGTTCGAAGCCGAACGAGACGATCTACACGTACTCCGAAGCCGAGCTCAAGGGCGTGCTCGCGACGCTCGATCGTCAGAAGAAGCGCTATCAAGACCCGATCCAGCGATACAAGGGCCTCGGCGAGATGGATGCCGATCAGCTCGCGACGACGACGATGGATCGCCGGCAGCGCACGCTGCGCCGCGTGGGCATCGGCGACGCCGAGAACGCCGGCCGCGTGTTCGAACTGCTCATGGGCACCGATGTCGCGCCGCGCAAGGAGTTCATCATCGAGAGCTCCGACTCGCTCGAGCGCGACCGCATCGACGCGTAAGACGCTCAACCGGTCGTCGGCCTGATGTTCTGATTCAGATGGAACACGTTGCCGGGGTCGTAGGCGTCTTTCACGGCCGTCAGTCGAGCCAGCTGATCATGCGGGTAGGCGCGCCGGATGCCGGCCTCCCCATCGTCGCCGAGCACGTTGACGTACGCGCCGCTGGCGTACCCGTCCATCGTGCTCGCATAGCGCCGCGCGGCTGCCATCCTCGGCGCATCGTCGTCAGGCGAGCGCCAGCGAGATGCGGCGACGAACTCGAACGCCGCATCGCGCCCTGAGAACGCGGTCGCGTCGCGAGGAACATCTGCGATCGCGCCGCCGTACGCCTGCAGGCTCACGTCGGGTTGCCACTCGCCATCGCGAGCAAGCAGCGCATCGATGAGGTCGTCGTCGAGCGCACGGAAGTAGTGTCCCTTCCAATACCGACGCCACGCATGCCCCTCAGCATCGTCTTCGCGGGTCTGCAGCTCCAGGTAGCCGAGCGGAGCGATCGACGTGGAAGCGGGCGTCGCCGCCTCGCCGAGGCGCTGTTCGAGCTCGTCGATGTGCGGGCGAGCAGTGTCGGGATCGCCGACCCATACGAATCCGAGCGCGACCGTGCCGCCGGAGATCGTGGCCGTGAAGGTCGCCTCCCGCGGTGCCTCGACGCTGAGGTCGCGCCAGACGCGCATCGCGGTCGCCGAGGCATCCTGCTCGATGGGGTAATGGAACTCGACGGCCATCGCATCGCCGGGTTCGGGGTGCAGCGCGAACTCGAATTCTGTGACGACGCCGAAATTGCCGCCGCCGCCCCGCAGCGCCCAGTCGAGCTCGGGGTGCGAGTCGGGATCGACCCGGAGTCGTTCGCCGCTCGCAGCGACGACCTCGAACGCGACCACATTGTCGCAGGCGAGCCCGACGCGCCTCGCAAGCCACCCCATGCCGCCGCCGAGAGTGAGTCCGCCGACACCGGTGTGAGAGACATTGCCTGCCGTCGTCGCGAGGCCGTGCTGCTGCGATGCCCGGTCGAGTGCCCCGAGGAGCGCGCCGCCCTGCACCCGCGCGCGCCGACGCGCGGCGTCGACCTGCACATCGCCCATGGGGCGCAGATCGATCATGAGGCCGTCGTCGGGAACGGCGTGGCCGACGATTCCGTGCCCGCCGCAGCGCACGCCGATCTCGAGATCGTGCCGGGTCGCGAACCTGATGGCGGTCGCGACGTCGGCTGCGTCGGCACAGCGGACGATGAAGCGCGGGTGCCGGTCGATCATGCCGTTCCAGACCCTGCGGGCTTCGTCGTAGCCGTCGTCGCCCGGTTCCAGCACGGTGCCGGCGATGTCGCGCAAGGTGGCGTGCACCATGATTGGCCTCCCGACGCCCGCGAGCCGGCGCGCGAACGACTGCGGCGGTCATCGAGGGCACGGCCGAATATGCCCCTCCGCAGCGCCCGCGTCAACCCGGGCACAAGAAGTCAGCCGATGCGCGTGCCGATCGCGCCGATCACGGCGTCGAGGGGCTGGCCCGAGGCGTCGCGTTTGGCGCCGCTGTCGGGCAGCGTACGTGCCGTGCCGTCGGGGCCGACGGCGAGTGCGGGGGAGCGGCCCACCCAGGCGAGGTGCAGCGCATCTTCGCCCTTCAGGAAGCGCTGCGCGCGTACTCCGCCAGTCGCGCGGCCCTTGGCCGGGAACTCGGCGAAGTCGCTGACCTTCGCACTGCCGGGATCGGCGCCGAGCAGGGTGTCGCTCGCGGCGGCGATCGTGACCACGACCGTCTCGGGCACGTCGTCTGCCGCGATGCTCGTGAAGTGCACGACGTGTGCGCCGCTGCCGAGATTGATGCCCGCCATGCCGCCCGCCGGGCAGCCCTGTGGGCGCACGTTCGCCGCCGAGAAGCGCAGCAGCTGGGCGTCGGAGGCCACGAACACGAGTTCGTCGCTCTCGTCGCCCTGCACGGCGCCGACGACCTCGTCGCCGGCCTTCAGGCCGATCACCTCGAACTCGGGCTTGTTGGGGTAGGCGCCGGTGGCGACGCGCTTGACGACCCCCTGCTTGGTGCCGAGCGCGATCGAGCGCTCGGCATCGAGCGAGACGATCGCGAGCACCTTCTCGTCGCGGTTCGGCAGGGCGAGGTAGTCGCCGATCTTGACGCCGGCGCCGAGCTGCACCGAGGTCGGCGGCAGCATCGGCAGGTCGACGGCGGTGAAGCGGATGAGCCGGCCGAGGCTCGTGACGGCGCCGATCTCGGCCCGGCTCGTGGTGTCGAGCGTCGAACGGATCGCGTCGTGCTTGCTGCGACGGGCGGGCACCGTGATGACGGGTGCGCCCTCGTCGCCGACGGGCAGGTCGACGCGCGCGATGCGCCCCGTGGCCGAGAGGAACACCCGGCACGGCACATCCGCGACCTCGAGGACGGCGGCGGCGCGCTTCGCGGCCGCACCTGCGATGCTCGGCCGGGCGTCGGTCAGCAGGGTGCGACGCGGCGTGCCGAAGCGCTCGGCGATCTCTGCGAGTTCGTCGGAGACGAGCGCCTCGATGCGGTGCCGGCTCGCAAGCAGCGCCTCGAGCTCTTCGATCTCGGCGCGCAGCTTGTCGCGTTCGGCCTCGAGCTCGATGCGCGAGAACTTCGTGAGGCGGCGCAACTGCAGTTCGAGGATGTACTCGGCCTGCACCTGGCTGAGGTCGAAGACCTCGATCAGCCGGGCGCGAGCCGCGGCAGTGTCGTCGCTGCCGCGGATGAGCTGGATGACCTCGTCGATGTCGAGGATCGCGATGAGCAGGCCGTCGACGAGGTGCAGCCGCTCACGCCGACGTGCGAGCCGGTACTCGGAGCGACGGGTGACGACCGAGATGCGGTGCGCCACGTAGACCTGGAGGAGCTCCCGCAGACCGAGGGTCTGCGGGCCGCCGTCGACGAGCGCGACGTTGTTGATGTTGAACGAGTCCTCGAGCGGCGTGAGCCGGTAGAGCTGCTCGAGCACGGCGTCGGGGCTGAAGCCCGTCTTGATGCCGATGACGAGCCGCAGCCCGTTCGTGCGGTCGGTGAGGTCGGTGACGTCGGAGATGCCGTTGATCTTCTTGGCGTTGACGCCGTCTTTGATCTTCTCGATGACCTTCTCGGGGCCGACGAGATAGGGCAGTTCGGTCACGACGAGGCCGGTCTTGCGGGCGGTGATCGACTCGACGCTGACCTTTGCCCGTGTCTTGAAGCTGCCGCGCCCGGTTGCGTAGGCGTCTTTGATGCCCGAGAGGCCGACGATCGTGCCGCCCGTGGGCAGGTCGGGGCCCGGCACGAACTCCATGAGCTCGTCGAGCGTCGCGTCGGGGTGGGCGATCAGGTGCCGCGCTGCGCCGACGACCTCGATGAGGTTGTGCGGGGCCATATTGGTCGCCATGCCCACGGCGATGCCGCTCGCGCCGTTGACGAGCAGGTTCGGGTAGGCCGCGGGCAGCACCTCGGGCTGGGTGAGCTGGTTGTCGTAGTTCGGCACGAAGTCGACGACGTTCTCGTCGAGCCCCTCGGTCATCGCGAGCGCGGGGGAGGCGAGACGGGCCTCGGTGTAGCGCGATGCGGCTGGGCCGTCGTCGAGCGAGCCGAAGTTGCCGTGGCCGTCGATGAGCGGCACGCGCAGGGTGAACGCCTGGGCCATGCGCACGAGGGTGTCGTAGATCGCCGTGTCGCCGTGCGGGTGGAGCTTTCCCATCACCTCGCCGACGACGCGCGCCGACTTCACATGGCCTTTGTCGGGCCGAAGCCCCATCTCGGTCATCTGGTAGAGGATGCGACGCTGCACCGGCTTCAGCCCGTCGCGAGCATCGGGCAGCGCACGCGAATAGATGACCGAGTATGCGTACTCGAGGAACGAGCCCTGCATCTCGGCGGCGACGTCGACGTCTTCGATGCGCTCGACGATCGGTTCTTCAGCGGGCTGATTCTTGGCTCGGGTCATCCGTCGTCTCTGGGGCGGGCGTGGCGTTCACGCGGGAAACAGGGGAGCGCCCGGCCTGTGCCAGACTGGGCGCGATGTCTGCCATGCTACCGGTGCCCGCCGACACCGCCCCGCGGCTTGCCGCGGTGCTCGGCAGTTCGATGTCGGCCGTGCAGGGGCTTCCGAACGCACTCGAGCTGCCGCCGGCGACGGCGGCCGTGGTCGTGCTCGTCGACGGCCTCGGCGTCGCGAACCTCCAGGCGCGGGCCGGGCACGCGCGCTTCCTCGCTTCCCGACTGGCGAAGCGCGATGTGCTGCGTACGGTGTTCCCCTCGACGACGGCGTCGGCGATCGCGACGTTCACCACGGGCCGCCCGCCCGGCGAGCACGGGCTCGTCGGCTACCGCGTGCTCGACGCCGCCAACGACCGGCTCGTCACGCAGCTGAGCGGGTGGGACGCCGGCATGCGCCCCGAGACCTGGCAGCGTGTGCCGACCGTCTTCGAGACGATGCAGGGCGTCGGCGTGCCGAGCTACGCGATCGGCGCCCAGCGCTACTCCGACTCCGGGTTCACGCACGCCGTGCTTCGCGGAGCACAGTATCGCCCCGCGGCATCCGTCGCCGACCGCTTCGTCGAAGCCGATCGCATCCTCGCGACCGGCGAACGCGCAGTCGTCTACCTCTACGTGCCCGAACTCGACCAGGCCTCGCACGCGCACGGCTGGGAGTCGGCGAAATGGCTGGGCCTCCTCGAATCGCTCGACGGCGAACTGGCCGCGTTCGAACGGCGGATGCCTCGTGGCGCGGGCCTGCTCGTCACCGCCGACCACGGGGTCGTCGACGTGCCGGCGCATCGCCACGTCTTCATCGACGACCGGCCCGAGCTGCTCGTGGGCGTGCGGCATGTCGGCGGAGAGCCGCGATGCCTCTCGCTCTACCTCGAACCCGGACTCGCGGCATCCGACCGCCTCGCGCTCGTCGAACGCTGGCGCGAGGCAGAGGGTCACCGCTCGTGGGTGCTGAGCCGTGACGAGGCGATCGACGCGGGTCTCTACGGCACGGTCGCCGACGAGGTGCGCGATCGAATCGGCGACGTCATCGTCGCGGCTCGCGCGGGCATCGCCTACTACGATCGCAGGGAGCCGAACCGTCAGGCCGAGGCGATGATCGGCCAGCACGGCTCACTGAGCGACGAAGAGACGCGGGTGCCGCTCATCCGGGCCGGCGTGTTCGCCCGCAACTGACGCGCGGCCGCCGCGTGCGCGGCTACCCGCGTGTCAGGACGGGTACTGTCCGCGCTTGACCTGCGGTTTCGGCAGGCGCAGGGGCCGCAGCTGCAGCGCGCGCATGGCGGCGTACCAGCGCACGCGCTCGACCTTGTCGGCGCCGAACTTCGCGGCGAGCTTCTTGTTGAGGATGAAGCCGAGCACGACGACGTCGATGACCGCGACCAGGAAGAACGCCCAGAGCGCGAGAATGCCGATGGACTGCACCTCGGGGCTCGGCACGAAGGTCAGCAGGATCACGGCGAACATGACCGGGATGAGCACCTCGCCGATGCTGAATCGGGCGTCGACGTAATCGCGCACGTACTTCTTCTGCGGGCCGCGGTCGCGAGCGGGCAGGTAGCGTTCGTCGCCCACCGCCATGCCGATGCGCGCGCGCTCGCGCGACTCGGCAGCCTTGGCGCGCGCCTGCTTCGCCGCCTCTTTGCGATCGTTCGGCACGAGCGGTCGCTTGCGCGCGGCCTCTTGCTGGGCCCGGCTCGGCGTGGGCGCACCCTTGCCGGCCTTCAGGCGAGCCTGCGTCTCGTCGAGCGTCTCTGCGCTCGGCTGATCGGTGTTGTTCGGGTTCTTGGCCACGGGATTCCTCGAATCGGTTCCCCTTAAGATTACCGGCATGACCGAGTCTCTTCCCGCCGCCGGCGGAACTTCCGACCCATCCGCCACGAGCAATGCCCTGCGCGCCGCCGTCGAGGCCGCCTTCCCCGCCACGATCGCCGACCTCACGCGGCTCGTGAAGATCCCCTCGGTGTCGTGGGCGGCGTTCGACGACATCCACGTCGAGGCGAGCGCCGAGGCCGTCGCCGAACTCGTGCGCGGGCTCGGCGTGTTCGACCTCGTCGAGATCCGTCGCGCCCCGATCGGCGACGGCGAGGGCGAAGGGTCGGATGTCGCGATCGGCAAACCTGCGGTCGTTGCCCGCCGTGCCGCGCGCAACGGCCGGCCGACGGTGCTCCTCTACGCCCACCACGATGTGCAGCCGCCCGGAGAGGACGCCGACTGGGAGTCGGCGCCGTTCGAGCCGACCCTGCGCGGAGACCGCCTGTACGGGCGCGGCGCCGCCGACGACAAGGCGGGCGTGATGGCGCACATCGGCGCGATCCGCGCGTTCACCGAGGTGCTCGGCACCGACTTCGACCTCGGCATCGCGCTCTTCATCGAGGGAGAAGAGGAGTCGGGGTCGCTCTCGTTCGCCAACTTCCTGCACGAGAACCGCGAGCTGCTCGAGGCCGACGCGATCGTCGTCGCCGACTCCGGCAACTGGGACACCGAGACGCCGGCGCTGACCGTCGCGCTCCGCGGAGCGGTGGCCTTCCGCATGCGGGTGTCGACGCTCTCGCACGCCTCGCACTCCGGCATGTTCGGGGGAGCGGTGCCCGACGCCATGCTCGCGGCCATCCGGCTGCTCGCGACGCTCCACGACGCCGACGGCTCCGTGGCGGTGGCCGGACTGACCTCGGCCGGCATCGAGACCCCGGCCTACGACGAGGCCCAGCTGCGTGCCGAGACCGGTCTGCTCGACGGCGTCTCGCCGATCGGCCGGGGTGAGATCCTCTCGCGCATCTGGGCGCAACCGGCGATCACGGTCACCGGCATCGACGCGCCCTCGGTCGCCAACGCCTCGAACACGCTCGTACCGAGCGTCGCGGTGCGGGTCAGCGCGCGCGTCGCACCCGGGCAGCGCGACGTCGACGCACTCGCGGCGATCCGATCCCACCTCGAGGCGAACGCGCCGTTCGGGGCGAAGCTCGAGTTCGATGCGGTCGAGCTCGGCAACCCGTTCCTCGTCGACACCTCCGGCTGGGCGGTCGCCGAGTCGAATGCGGCGATGGCCGAGGCCTGGGGCGAGGAGCCGGTCGAGATCGGCGTCGGCGGGTCCATCCCGTTCATCGCCGAACTCGTCGCGGAGTTCCCCACGGCCCAGATCCTCGTGACCGGCGTCGAAGACCCCGATTCGCGCGCGCACAGCCCGAACGAGTCGCTGCACCTCGGCGTATTCCAGAAGGCGCTGCTGAGCGAAGCGCTCTTCCTCGCTCGACTCGACGCGCGGAACGAATGAACCTGAGAGCGCGCCGGGCGCGGTTGCGACTTCTGCGGTTAGCATGGAAGGCGTAACGGCGTTTCCGACGCATCGAGGAGAGACATGAGCGACACGATCACCGAATCCACGCACGGCGTGAAGCTGAGCGACACTGCTGCCGGCAAGGTGCGCAGCCTCCTCGAGCAAGAAGGCCGCGATGACCTGCGCCTGCGCGTCGCCGTGCAGCCCGGCGGTTGCTCGGGCCTCATCTACCAGCTCTACTTCGACGAGCGTCTGCTCGACGGCGACGCCGTCGTCGACTACGAGGGCGTCGAGGTGGTCGTCGACAAGATGAGCGTGCCGTACCTCGACGGAGCGTCCATCGATTTCGAGGACACCATCCAGAAGCAGGGCTTCACGATCGACAATCCGCAGGCGGCAGGCAGCTGCGCGTGCGGTGATTCGTTCCACTGAACGATCCCGATCCACTCCGAAGGGAGGCCGCGTCCGCGGCCTCCCTTCGTCGTTTCCGCCGGTGGAACCTGAATTCCGGGCTGCGACTCGCCCGACACCGCCTCAGAGTGCACACCCCGGGGGTCGAGTCGGAGTAGGCTAGACAACGATCACCGCGCTTCACTGTGAAGCGCCTTCGAGTCTCCCGAAAGGTCACCGGTGCGCAACAACCGCCGACTCCGATGGGCTGCAATCCCGATCGCAGCGTCGCTCAGTCTTGTCCTCGCAGGGTGCACACAGGCCCAGCTGCACGGATTCCTCCCCGGGTTCGTCGAGGGCGAGCCACCGGTCACGAACCACACCGAGCGTGTCTCGGGCCTGTGGGTCACCTCGTGGATCGTGCTGCTGATCGTGGGTGTCATCACCTGGGGTCTCACGATCTGGGCCGTCATCGCCTACCGCCGCCGCAAGGGCCAGACGGGCCTGCCGGTGCAGCTGCGTTACAACATGCCGATCGAGATCCTGTACACGGTCATCCCGCTGATCCTGGTGCTCGGCTTCTTCGCCTTCACGGCACGCGACCAGGCCGCGATCGAGCAGCGCTTCGCCGAAGAGGACATCGACGTCAAGGTCGAGGTCATCGCCAAGCAGTGGGCATGGGACTTCAACTACGTCAATGAAGACGTGTACTCTCCCGGCATCCAGGGCCAGCCATCGGCAGAGGGGCCCGACGGCTCGCTCGTCGAGGCCGAGCTGCCCACCCTGTACCTGCCGGTCGGCGCCAACGTCGAGATCGAACTCGAGTCGCGAGATGTCATCCACTCGTTCTGGGTCGCCGACTTCCTCTACAAGAAAGACATGTTCCCGGGCAAGACCAACTACATGTCGCTCGTGCCCGAGCGCGAAGGCACCTATGCGGGCAAGTGCGCCGAGCTCTGCGGCGAATACCACTCGCTCATGCTCTTCAACGTCGAGGTCGTCTCTCAGGCCGAGTACGACGACTACATCCAGTCGCTGCGCGACGCCGGCCAGGAGGGCCAGCTGTCGAACGAGTACGACCGCAACCAGAACCTGCCCGGAACGGGCGCGCCCGAACTGAAAGAGGAGCACTAAGCCGCGATGAGCACCACGACCGCACCGGCTCGCCCCTCTGCGAGCACGTCTCCGTTCGGCTCTTCACAGGTCGAACACAAGGGCAACATCCTCGTCAAGTGGATCACGTCCACCGACCACAAGGTCATCGGGTACATGTACCTGATCACCTCGTTCATCTACTTCTGCATCGGCGGCGTCATGGCGCTGATCATCAGGGCGCAGCTCTTCGAGCCGGGCCTCGAGATCGTGCAGACGCGCGAGCAGTACAACCAGCTCTTCACGATGCACGGCACGATCATGCTGCTGATGTTCGCGACGCCGCTGTTCGCCGGATTCGCAAACGTGATCATGCCGCTGCAGATCGGCGCTCCCGACGTCGCCTTCCCGCGGCTGAACGCCTTCGCGTACTGGCTCTTCAACTTCGGTTCGCTCATCGCCGTCGCGGGCTTCTTCACCCCGCAGGGCGCCGCATCGTTCGGCTGGTTCGCCTATCAACCACTGGCATCCACGACATTCTCACCAGGAGTCGGCGGCAACCTCTGGATGCTCGGGTTGGGTCTGTCCGGTTTCGGCACGATCCTCGGTGCGGTGAACTTCATCACGACGATCATCACGATGCGTGCACCCGGCATGACCATGTTCCGCATGCCGATCTTCACGTGGAACACGCTCGTCACGTCGATCCTCGTGCTGATGGCGTTCCCGGTGCTCGCCGCTGCGATCCTGGCCGCCGCCGCCGACCGAGTCTTCGGCGCCCACATCTTCGATCCCGCCAATGGCGGTGTCATCCTGTGGCAGCACCTCTTCTGGTTCTTCGGCCACCCAGAGGTGTACATCATCGCGCTGCCGTTCTTCGGCATCGTCTCCGAGATCTTCCCTGTGTTCAGCCGCAAGCCGATCTTCGGGTACAAGACGCTGATCTACGCGACGATCTCGATCGCCGCTCTCTCGGTCACGGTGTGGGCGCACCACATGTACGTCACCGGCTCGGTGCTGCTGCCGTTCTTCGCGCTCATGACGATGCTCATCGCAGTGCCCACCGGTGTGAAGATCTTCAACTGGATCGGCACCATGTGGCGCGGCTCGATCACCTTCGAGACCCCACTCATCTGGTCGCTCGGCTTCCTCGTCACCTTCGTGTTCGGTGGCCTCACCGGCGTGATCCTCGCGTCGCCCCCGCTCGACTTCCACGTCTCCGACACGTACTTCGTGGTGGCGCACTTCCACTACGTGGTGTTCGGCACCGTCGTCTTCGCGATGTTCGCCGGCTTCTATTTCTGGTGGCCGAAGTGGACCGGCAAGATGCTGAACGAGACGCTCGGCAAGTGGCACTTCTGGTTGCTCTTCATCGGCTTCCACACCACGTTCCTGATCCAGCACTGGCTCGGAGTCGTGGCGATGCCCCGCCGGTACTACTCGTACCTGCCCGAAGACAACATCACGTGGATGAACCAGTTGTCGACCTTCGGCGCCGGCATCCTCGCGGTCTCGATGATCCCGTTCTTCCTGAACGTCTACATCACCGCGCGTCGCGCACCGAAGGTGACCGTGAACGACCCGTGGGGCTACGGCGGATCGCTCGAGTGGGCGACGAGCTGCCCGCCGCCGCGACACAACTTCACGTCGATCCCGCGTATCCGTTCGGAGCGCCCCGCGTTCGATCTCAACCACCCCGAGGCCGGTATTCCGGTCGGCATCGGTCCGGCGAAAGACGCACCGCAGTCGCCCACGTATGACGCCGCTTCGGAGGAGATCAAGTAATGCGCGCCAATGCCAACATGTTCTGGATCCTCACGGTCTTCCTCGGGATCGTCGCGGCCGTGTACTGCGTGTGGTCCTTGGCCGACAACCAGGCGCACGGCATGAACCACCCCGAGTGGGCGGGTACCGTGGCGCTCGCCCTGACAGCGGTGCTGAGCGCGTTCATCGCGTTCTACCTCGGTCGTGTGCACAAGGCTCAGGGCGCGGAGCTGCCTGAAGACCGCCTCGACGCCAACATCGACGACGGCGACCCCGAGCTCGGCTTCTTCAGCCCGTGGAGCTGGTGGCCGATCATGCTCGCCGGCGCGGCAGCGTTGCTGGTGCTCGGTCTGGCCGTCGGCTTCTGGATCTCGTACATCGCGGTGGTCGTCGGGATCGTGGCGCTCGTCGGCTGGGTCTACGAGTACTACCGCGGACACTTCGCGCGCTGACCCAGGTCGGCCCGTGAACGGGTCCCGTGCATCGCGCACGGGGCCCGTTTCGTGCGCCCGGGGAAGGATGCGCGGATGGAGCGATGACCCGCGACAGAGGAGCGGGCTCGGAAGGAGTTGGGCTACGAGGGAACTTGGCCAGGGCGGGCCCGAGGTCAGCGCGCGAGGACGGCGCTACGGCGTGCGAACGAAGGTGATGACGTCGATCGACACGGTGACGACGAGCGCCGCTGCCTGGTCGGCGTTGGCGTCGGCGGTGCGGTGATGCGCGGCCGGACCCATGTCGACCAAGAGCTCGCGCGTCTCGGCATCGGTGACGAGAGGGTACTCAACCCGGGTCGATCGCAGTGCGGAGAAGCCGTGTGCGCTCAGCTGAGCCGTGACAGACTCGGCCTTGCCCTCGGGGATGTCGAGGGCGGCTCCCATGCGGCGGAGCTCGATGAAGTGCGAACCGGTGGGCACGACCACGAGTAGCCGGCCGCCGGCGCGAACGATGCGCGCGAACTCGGGCGGATTGCGGGGGGCGAAGACGTTGATCGCCACATCAGCGCTCGCGTCGCGGAGGGGGAGAGGACGCCACAGGTCGAGCACGACGCCCGTCGAGCCGGGCACGGATCGCATGGCCAGGCGCACAGCCGTCGACGAGCGGTCTGCGAGCAGTACCGAGCCGACATCGGCTCTCGCCGCCACACCGCGAGCGTAGTACCCAGTGCCGCAGCCGAGATCCGCGACTCTCAGGGGCGCCGAGTGAACGCCGATCGACGCTCTCAGCGCATCGACGATCGGCGCGTACGCGCCCGACTCGAGCAGCCTGGAGCGCGCATCGAGCATCTGCCGGTCATCGCCGACGGTGCGAGGCGCTCGAGGGGGGAGCAGCGTGACGGCACCGTGTCTGGCCAGATCGAACCGGTGGCCGAGTTCGCAGCCGAGCACACGATCGGAGATCGCGTCGAGGTCGTGAAAGCAGTTCGGGCACCGCAACCACGTCGAATCGATCGACATGGTGCGGTGCCCGGTACCGTCTGACGGGATCGTCAGTGGTGGGTGTCGTGGCCGGACTCGAGCTCGCCCCTCGAGACCGGCGCGATGCGGTCTTCGAAGAACCAACGCGAGACTGCGGCGCGCACGTGCTGGCCCATCGTGATCTTGCCACGCGCGTTCGGGCGGATCATGAGCGGCTCGTAGGTTTCGAAGCTGACGAGCCTCCACCGGTCGTACTCGTCGAGAGGCTGGTGCACCTCGATGAACTCGCCGCCGGGCAGCTTCACGATGCGACCGGACTCGTAGCCGTGCAGCACGATCTCGCGGTCCTTCTTCTGCAGCGCGAGGCAGACGCGCTTCGCGATGAAGTAGGCGATGAACGGGCCGATGATGACGACCGCCTGGAGTGCGTGGATGACGCCCTCCATTGTGAGCGAGAAGTGCGTCGCCAGGATGTCGGAGCTCGCAGCGGCCCAGAGGCCCGCGTAGAACGTGACACCGGCGGCACCGATCGCCGTGCGGGTCGGAGCGTTGCGAGGGCGGTCGGCGATGTGGTGCTCGCGCTTGTCGCCCTTGACCCAGGCCTCGATGAACGGGTAGATCAGCACGGTGACGATGAAGATGCCGATCACGATCAACGGCACGAGGATGTTGAACGACCACGTGCGGTCAAGCCAGACGAACTCCCAGCCCGGCGGGATCAGTCGCAGGGCGCCGTCGGCGAATCCGATGTACCAGTCGGGCTGGGTGCCGGCGGACACGGGGGAGGGGTCGTACGGACCGTAGTTCCAGATCGGGTTGATTGTGAAGAGCGCCGCGATGACGGCGATCACGCCCCAGACGATGAACATGAAGCCGCCGGCCTTCGCGGCGTAGATCGGCAGGATGGGCGGGCCGACGGAGTTCGTGGGCTCGCGACCGGGGCCGGCGAACTGGGTGTGCTTGTGGATGAACACGTACACGACGTGAACCCCGATGAGCGCCACGACGAGTGCCGGCAGCAGCAGGATGTGCAGGGTGTACAGGCGGCCGACGATGGCAGTGCCGGGGAACTCGCCGCCGAAGAGCAGGAACGAGGTCCACGTGCCGATCAGCGGGATGCCCTTGACCATGCCGTCGATGATGCGGAGGCCGTTGCCCGAGAGCAGGTCGTCGGGGAGCGAGTAGCCCGTGAAGCCCTCGGCCATCGCGAGGATGAACAGCACGAACCCGAACACCCAGTTGATCTCGCGCGGCTTGCGGAACGCACCGGTGAAGAACACCCGGAGCATGTGCAGCCCGATGGCCGCCACGAACAACAGCGCCGCCCAGTGGTGCATCTGGCGCACGAACAGGCCGCCGCGGATGTCGAACGAGATGTCGAGGGTCGACGCCATCGCGACGGACATCTCGACGCCCTTGAGCGGCACGTACGACCCGTCGTAGTGCACCTCGACCATGGACGCCTGGAAGAAGAACGTCAGGAAGGTGCCTGAGACGAGCACGACGATGAAGCTGAAGAGCGCGACCTCGCCGAGGAGGAACGACCAGTGGTCGGGGAATGCCTTGCGACCGAGCCCCTTGATCGCGACGGCGATGCCGGTGCGGTCATTGATGTATTCGGAAGCCGATGCGGTGATCGAGCGCTTGACGGGCGCGGGTGATTGAGTCGGTGCGGTGGTCAATTGCGCTCCCAGAAGCTCGGGCCGACGGGTTCGGTGAAGTCGTGCTGCGCGACGAGATAGCCCTCGTCGTCAACCTCGATCGCAAGCTGTGGCAGCGGACGCGCTGCCGGGCCGAAGATGACCTCGCAGTTGTTGGCGACGTCGAACTGCGACTGGTGGCACGGGCACAGCAGGTGGTGCGTGTGCTGCTCGTACAGGGCGACGGGGCACCCGACGTGCGTGCAGATCTTGGAGTAGGCGACGATGCCCTCATACGACCAGTTCTCTTTGCCCGGTGCCGGGTTGAGATCGCCCGGCTCGAGGCGCATGAGCAGCACCGCGGCCTTGGCCTTCTCTTCGAGCTTGCCGTGCTCGAGGTCTTGCAGGCCCTCGGGGATGACGTGGAACGCGCTGCCGATCGTAACGTCGGCGGCCTTGATCGGCACGCCGGAGGGGTCGAGCGCGAGGCGGGTGCCCTTCTTCCACATCGTGTGGCTGAGCAACTCGACCGGAATCTGGTCTTGCGGCGCGAGGCCGCGGAACAGCACGACGGCCGGCAGCGGGAAGACCAGCAGTGCGCCGATCAGGCTGTTGCGGATGACGGTGCGGCGGGAGAACCCCGACTCCTCGTCCGCCTGGCGGAAGACCTCTACGGCGCCCTGCTGGGTGGCCTGGCTCGCACCGATGGGGTGGCGGATGTCGATGGACTCGCTCGAGGTCATCAGGGACTTGCCCCAGTGCACCGCGCCGAACCCGATACCGAGCAGCGCGAGGGTCGCTCCGAGCCCGATGAACATGTTGTTGAGGCGGACGGCGCCGACGTCGTTCGACTCGATCGGGAAGAGCATGTAGGCGGCGATCGCCCACACGCTGCCGAGGATCGACAGGTAGAAGAGCGTGTAGACGGTGCGCTGGGCCCGCTTCTCGCGCTTCGGGTTTTCGTCGGTGACACGAGGGCGGTGCGGCTCGAACCCAGGATTCTCGAATCCGTCGTGTGGGATGACCGCTGTGCCGGAATCTCCGGCGAAATCGTGCGCGGCGTGCGACGAGTCGGCAGCGACGAGCTCCGCGCCGCTGTGGTCGTCCTGTGCCATGGTTCTCCTTCTTCAGCTACTTCTGTGCCGGGCGAGCGCTAGTTGGACTTCGCCGTGATCCACACGGTGATCGCGACGATCGCGCCGAGACCGAAGATCCAGATGAACAGACCCTCTGCGACCGGCCCGATGGAGCCGAGTTCGATGCCGCCGGGCGAGCGGTTGTCTTGCAGGTACTTGAGGTACGTGATGACATCGCGCTTGTCTTCGGGCGAGATGTTCAGGTCGTTGAAGACCGGCATGTTCTGCGGGCCGGTGACCATGGCCTCGTAGATGTGCACGCCCGAGACATCGGTCAGCGGGGGAGCGAACTTGCCCTCGGTGAGCGCACCGCCGGCACCCGCCACGTTGTGGCACATCGCGCAGTTGATGCGGAAGAGCTCTGCGCCGTTGGCCGCGTCGCCGCCACCGTTGACGACGTGGTCGCTGGGGATGTCGGGGCCCGGGCCGAGCGAGGCGACGTAGTACGCCAGCTGCTTGACCTGCTCGTCGGTGAACTGCACGGGCTTCTGCTGCGCCTGCGGGCCCTGCATCTGCATCGGCATGCGGCCGGTGCCGACCTGGAAGTCGACGGCCGCCGCACCGACGCCGATGAGGCTCGGGCCCTCGGTGGTGCCCTGGGCGGAGAGCCCGTGGCAGGTCGCGCAGTTGGCGGCGAAGAGCTTCTTGCCCTCTTCGATCGTCTGCTGCGAGCTCGGGTCCACCTCGGCCTGTGCGATGGTGCCGCTGCTCAGCGCGGCGTACGCGCCGCCGGTGAAGACGAGGCCGAGCGCGAGGAGCGCGACGGTGGCGAGCGGGTGCCGGCGTCCGGTGCGTCGCTTCTGGCGAGTCATGGGTATCTTCCTGTTCACGGGCATGCTGTGATGACGCTCCTGATGCGACTTACTTGAGGACGTAGATGACGAAGAACAGTCCGATCCAGACGACGTCGACGAAGTGCCAGTAGTACGAGATCGAGATCGCGCTGGTCGCCTCGCGGTGGCCGAAGTTCTTGACGGCGAACACGCGTCCGATGACGAAGAGGAAGGCGATCAGGCCACCGGTCACGTGCAGGGCGTGGAAGCCCGTCGTGAGGTAGAAGGCCGAACCGTAGGCGTTGGAGTCGATCGCGATGCCCTCAGAGACGAGGGTCGCGTACTCCCAGACCTGGCCCGCGACGAAGACGCTGCCCATGGCGTAGGTGAGGAAGAACCACTCCACCACGCCCCACTGGGTCGGCTTCCATCCCGTGGCGTACGGCTGCAGCCGCTCGGCCGCGAAGACGCCGAACTGGCACGTGACCGACGACAGCACGAGGATCAGCGTGTTCACCGCCGCGAACGGAACGTTCAGCCGACCGGCCTCGAAGTTCCAGAGCTCGGGCGATGTCGATCGCAGCGTGAAGTAGATCGCGAAGAGGCCCGCGAAGAACATGACCTCGCTGCCCAGCCAGACGATCGTTCCAACAGCTACGGTGTTGGGTCGTTTGATCAGGGGCGCGCTCGCCTGATAAGTGATTGAGGTGCTCGTCACCCTCCCATTATGGCTGAAACGAGCGCTGAGTTTTCGTCATCCGGAGGAGTCGTGTCGTTCCCGTCGAGTAAGGCAAGCCTAAGTTCCGCTGTGCGAAGGCCGCGAATTCGCCGTGAATCCCGCCGCTAGGATCGACCCATGCCCGCAGCACAGAACTGGCCAGACATGTTGAATTCCCTCCTCGAGGGTGCCGATCTGAGTGTTTCGGATGCCGCGTGGTGCATGGAACAGGTCATGACGGGTGCGATCAGCGAGGCACAGCTGGCCGGATTCCTCATCGCGCTCCGCGTCAAGGGGGAGACCGTCGACGAGATCGTGGGCTTCCGCGACGCGATCCTCGAACACGCGGTGGCGTTGCCCGTCGACCCGATGGCGCTCGACATCGTGGGCACCGGCGGCGACCGGTTCGGCACGGTCAACGTGTCGACGATGGCATCGATCGTCGCCGCGGCTTCCGGCGTGCCGGTCATCAAGCACGGCAACCGCGCGGCGAGCTCGTCCTCGGGTTCGTCGGACGTGCTGGCCGCCCTCGGCCTCGATCTCGAGCTGCCTGCCGAGCGCGTCGCGAGCGTGCTCGGCGAGGCGGGCATCACCTTCGCCTATGCCGCGGCGTTCCATCCAGGGTTCCGTCACGCGGGGCGCGTGCGCGCCGAGCTCGGCGTACCGACGGTCTTCAACTTCCTCGGCCCGCTCGTGAACCCCGCCCGCCCCGAGGCCTCCGCCGTCGGTGTCGCGCAGCTCGACCGGGTGCCGCTCATCGTCGGCGTCTTCCAGACCCGGGGTGCGACCGCGTTGGTCTTCCGCGGCGACGACGGCCTCGACGAGCTCACGACGACCGGTCACAGCCACGTGTGGGAGGTTTCGCTCGGCACCGTGAAGGAGCATGACCTCGACCCGCGCGACCTCGGCATCGCCCGCGCGACGATCGACCAGCTCGCCGGCGGCGGCGCCGAGCACAATGCGGGCATCGTGCACGAGGTGCTCGGCGGAGCCCGCGGCCCGGTACGCGACATCGTCGTGCTGAACGCGGCCGCCGGTCTCGTCTCGTTCGAGCTGGCGAAGGATCCGAGCCAGTTCCAGCGAGCGATCCTCGAACGGTTCACCGAGAAGATCGCCATCGCAGAAGCGTCCATCGACAGCGGCGCCGCCGCCCGCAAGCTCGACGAGTGGATCGCGGCAACGCGGTCGTGAGCGGGCGCGGCCGGTTCGATCCAAGCGGCTCGCCCGACCAGGCGCCAGGCAGATCAGGCACGGGACGCCGCGACGGAACCGAGTCCGATTCCGCCGCGGCATCCGGTCGCTTCGATCACCTCACGTCGTCGTCGACCCAGTCGAAGGTCTTCGTGACCGCCTTCTTCCACAGTCTGATCTGACGGTCGCGCTCGGCCGGATCCATCGACGGGGTCCAGCGCGAGTCCTCCTGCCAGTTGGCGCGCAGCTCGTCGAGGCTCGACCAGAAGCCGACCGCGAGGCCCGCCGCGTACGCCGCGCCGAGCGCGGTCGTCTCGGCGACGACGGGCCGCACGACCGGCACGCCGAGGATGTCGGCTTGGAACTGCATGAGCGTGTTGTTGGCGATCATGCCGCCGTCGACCTTGAGTTCGGTGAGGTCGACTCCCGAGTCTGCGTTCACGGCGTCCAGCACCTCGCGCGTCTGGAAGGCCGTCGCCTCGAGGGCGGCGCGCGCGATGTGGCCCTTGTTCACGAACCTCGTGAGGCCGACGAGTGCACCGCGGGCGTCGGGCCGCCAGTACGGCGCGAACAGGCCCGAGAACGCCGGCACGAAGTACGCGCCGCCGTTGTCGTCGACGGTCTTGGCGAGCGCCTCGACCTCGGGTGCGCTCGAGAAGAGGCCCAGGTTGTCGCGGAGCCACTGGATCAGCGACCCGGTGACCGCGATCGAACCCTCGAGCGCGTAGTGCGGTGCATCGTCGCCGAGCTTGTAGCCGAGCGTGGTGAGCAGCCCGTTCTTGGAGTGGACGATCTCCTCACCGGTGTTGAAGATCAGGAAGTTGCCGGTGCCGTAGGTGTTCTTCGATTCGCCGGCATCGAACGCCGCCTGGCCGAAAGTCGCGGCCTGCTGATCGCCGAGGATGCCGGCGACCGGCACCTCGCGGAGGAGGCTCGAGCCGTGCACGGTGCCGTAGATCTCGGAGGAGGACTTGATCTCGGGGAGCATCGATTTCGGCACGCCGAACGCAGCGAGGATCTCGTCGTCCCACGCGAGGGTCTCGAGGTCCATGAACATCGTGCGCGACGCGTTCGTCACGTCGGTCGCGTGCACGCCGCCATCGACGCCGCCCGTCAGGTTCCACAGCACCCAGCTGTCGGTCGTGCCGAACAGCAGGTCGCCGGCCTCGGCCTTCTCGCGTGCGCCGGGCACGTTCTCGAGGATCCACACGATCTTCGTGCCCGAGAAGTAGGTCGCCAGCGGCAGGCCCACCTGCTGCTTGAACCGCTCGACGCCGCCGTCGGCCGCGAGCCGGTCGACGATCGGCTGCGTGCGGGTGTCTTGCCACACGATCGCGTTGTACACGGGCCGGCCGGTGGTCTTGTCCCAGACCACCGCGGTCTCGCGCTGGTTCGTGATGCCCACCGCGGCGATCTCGTGCCGGGTCAGGCTCGCCTTCGAGAGGGCCTGACCGATCACCTCGCGCGTGTTGTCCCAGATCTGGGTGGCGTTGTGCTCGACCCAGCCCGCTTGGGGGAAGATCTGCTCGTGCTCGAGCTGGCCGGTCGAGACGATCGATCCGGCCTTGTCGAAGATGATCGCGCGCGACGAGGTCGTGCCCTGGTCGATCGCGAGGATGTAGTCGGCCATTCGTTTTCTCTCAATCTGCTCTGCCGGTCGAACCGGCGATGGTCGGCGGTGTCAGCGGTGTCAGCCGCGGTCGGCCGATGAGTCGGGGCCGGCCCGACGGACCGGCCCCCGACGAATCAGGTGATGATGGGCAGGAGCGGGATCGCGAGCCATCCTGCGAGCAGGCCGCCGACGATCGGGCCGAATACCGGCACCCACGAGTACGACCAGTCGCTGCCGCCCTTGCCGTGGATCGGCAGGATGGCGTGTGCGATGCGCGGGCCGAGGTCACGGGCCGGGTTGATCGCATACCCGGTCGGGCCACCGAGCGAGACGCCGATGCCGATCACGAGCAGTGCCACGGGCAGGGCGCCGAGAGCAGCGAGGCCGCCGTCGCCCTGGCGGCCGCCGCCGAAGCCGATCACGACGAAGACCAGCACGAAGGTGCCGATGACCTCGGTCACGAAGTTCCAGCCGTAGTTGCGGATGCCGGGGCCCGTCGAGAAGACGCCGAGCTTCGACGCCGCCTGCGGCTCCGCGTCGAAGTGCTGCTTGTATGCGAGCCAGACGAAGACCGCACCGATGATCGCTCCGATGAGCTGGGCGCCGATGTAGGCGCTCACCGAAAGTGCATCGACCGGCACCGTGAGGCCGAGGTTCGCGTTGCCGAACTCCGTGGCGCCGTTGGCCACGAGACCGAGGGTGACGGCCGGGTTGATGTGCGCGCCAGAGGCGTACGCGACGATGACACCGGCGAAGACCGCGAGGCCCCAGCCGATCGTCACCATGAGGAACCCGCCGTTGAAGCCCTTCGTCTTGGCGAGGGCGACGTTCGCCACCACACCGCAGCCGAGGAGCACGAGCATCGCGGTACCGACGAGCTCGCTGAGGAACAGCACTCCGAGATTGTCCACGTTGACCATCCATCCTTTTCGCTAGCCCGGTGGGCGTCGCCCAGGGGCGGAACACTGCCAACGATACTCAGACCGACCGTGGCGGGGAATGGGGCGGGTGAGATTCGGCTCGACCCCTTACGGTTGAGCGCGCGTCGGGCGTAGGTTGGCGGGGGAGTGCTGCGTCGGCGTCGATGCACGGCTGCACGGCGTCCGGCAGCTGAGGGGAAGGGATGTCGTGAAGAAGATCATCAATGATCCGAAGCGGGTCGTCGACGAATCGGTCGCCGGGTTCGGGATGGCCCACGCCGATCTCGTGCGCGTCGAGTTCGAGCCGATCCACGTCGTGCGCGCCGATGCGCCGATCGCCGGCAAGGTCGGCATCGTGAGCGGGGGCGGCAGCGGACACGAACCGCTGCACGCCGGCTATGTGGGGTTCGGCATGCTCGACGCCGCCGTGCCCGGCGCGGTGTTCACCTCGCCCACGCCCGACCCGATCCTCGCCGCAACGAAGGCGGTCGACGGCGGCGCCGGTGTGCTGCACATCGTGAAGAACTACACGGGCGATGTGCTGAACTTCGAGACCGCCGCCGACCTGGCCGCGGCCGACGGCATCGACGTGCGCGCCGTTATCACCGACGACGATGTCGCCGTCAAGGACTCGCTCTACACCGCGGGTCGGCGCGGCGTCGCAGGCACCGTGCTCGTCGAGAAGATCGCCGGCGCCGCGGCCCAGCGCGGCGACTCGCTCGACGAGGTGGCAACGGTCGCCGAACGCGTCAACGCCAACGCCCGCTCGATGGGCCTCGCCCTGACGCCGTGCATCGTGCCGCACGCGGGCGAGCCGAGCTTCACCCTCGCCGAAGACGAGATCGAGATCGGCATCGGCATCCACGGCGAGCCGGGCCGCGAGCGCATCAAGCTCGAACCCGCCGACCGCCTCGTCGACCGCCTGCTCGAGCCGATCCTCGAGGATCTGCCGTACGAGCGCGGCGAACGCACCCTGCTGTTCGTCAACGGCATGGGCGGCACGCCGCAGATCGAGCTGTATCTCGCGTATCGTCGGGCAGCGGAAGTGCTCGAAGAGCGCGGCATCCTGATCGCCCGCTCGCTCGTCGGCAACTTCATCACGGCGCTCGAGATGCAGGGCATGTCGATCACCTTGCTGAAGCTCGACGACGAGATGATCGAATTGTGGGACGCTCCGGTGCAGACGGCTGCACTGCGGTGGGGACGATAGAGAACGATCGAAGGGGGAATCTCGGTGGGATTGGACATCACCTGGGCAGTGGACTGGGTCAGACGGAGCGCACAGGTCATCTCCGAGCACCGCGTCGAGCTGATCACGCTCGATCGCGAGATCGGCGACGGCGACCATGGCGAGAACATGGATCGGGGCTTCCAGGCTGTGCTGCCGAAGCTCGACGACCTCGCCGCGGGCTCGACTCCCGGTGATGTGCTGAAGCTCGTCGCGACGACGCTGATCTCGACGGTCGGCGGCGCGGCCGGCCCGCTCTACGGCACCGCCTACCTGAAGGCGGCCGCGGCGGCCGGCAGCGCCGTGTCGCTCGACGGGCCCGCGATCGCGGCGATTCTCACGGCTGCGCGCGACGGCGTCGTCATGCGCGGCAAGGCCGAGTCGGGCGACAAGACGATGGTCGATGCGTTGACGCCCGCCGTCGAAGCGGCGGATGCCGCGGCGGCGGCGGGTACCGACGCGGCCGGCGTGTTCGCCGCCGCTGCCGACGCGGCCGAGGCCGGAGCCGTCGCCACCGAGCCGCTCGTCGCCCGCAAGGGCCGCGCGAGCTACCTCGGCGAGCGTTCGGCCGGGCATCGCGATCCCGGCGCCGAATCGAGCGCTCTCCTCATCCGAGCGGCGGCCGACGCAGCGGCGGCCTCAGCGGGGGCCTGAGATGGGCACGCCCGGCAAGGTCGGCGTCGTCTTCGTCTCGCACTCGGCGGGCATCGCCGACGGCCTCGTGCAGCTCGCCCGGCAGATGGCGCCGACGGCGACGCTCTTCGCCGCCGGCGGCACCGACGACGGCCGCATCGGCACGAGTTTCGACCTCGTGTCGGCCGGCATCGCGGCGGCCGACTCCGGGGCGGGCGTCGTCGTGCTGTGCGATCTCGGGTCCGCGATCCTCACGGCCGAGACCGCCCTCGACTTCCTCGACGACGAGGTGCGCGATCGCGTGCGCATCGTCGATGCGCCGCTCGTCGAAGGCGGGGTCGCTGCCGCGGTCGCCGCGGAATCGGGCGACACCCTCGACCTCGTCGTGGCGGCCGCCGAGTCGGCCCGCTGGGCGGGCGACGGGGGAGGGGTCGCGGCCGGTGCGGTGCCCGGCATGGACGGTACGGCGGGCGCGGGGCCGACGAACACGGTGTCGACGGATGCCGCGCGGCACGCGTCGCCCGCGACATCCGGCTATGCCCGAAGCATCCGTCTCGTGAATTCAGACGGTCTGCATGCGCGACCGGCCGCCGAGCTGGTCAGACTCGCGAGTACGTTCCCGCAGAAGGTGACCGTCAACGGAACCGACGCCAAGAGCCTGCTCGGCATCATGTCGCTCGGCCTCACGAAGGGCGCCGAGGTCGAGATCGCGAGCGGCGACCTCAGCGGTCGCGAGGCGGTCGACGCCTTGGCGGCACTTGCGGAGTCGGGTTTCGGCGAGGCCTGACGACCGGCGCGATCGGCGTGATCGGCGCGATCTGGCCCGACGGTGCTGCCGTCGGGTTCGATCGCGCCGCGGATCAGTTGCCGCCGGCGACCCGGATGTCGGCACCCGAGGTGTACGAGGCATCCGCTGAGAAGAGGTAGGCGACCGCGCCCGCGATCTCGTGCGGCTCGCCTGCCCGGCGCATCGGAATGTTCGGCGCCCGCTCTGCTGGCGCGTTGGGGCGACCCGCCGCAGCGTGGATCTCGGTATGCGTCGTGCCGGGGGAGACCGTGTTGACTCGCACGCCGACAGGGCCGAACTCCTTCGCCGCACCAGTCGTGAGCGCGTTGAGCGCCGCCTTGCTCATGGCGTAGGGGATGTACGTGTTCGGGGCACCGCTGCGGGCCGCGCCCGAGGAGATGTTGACGATGCTGCCGCCCGCCCCGCCGCGATCGGTCGCCATGTGCGCGATCGCGGCGCGCGTGAGCACGATGGGCGCGAGCACGTTCACTCGGAACAGCTCTTCGCTCTCGTCGAGCGTCGCATCGAGGAACCCGCCGATGCGCCCTGTGATGCCGGCGTTGTTGACGAGGCCCGAGACCCGGCCGAACTCGGCGATCGCCGTGGGAACCACGGTGGCCGCAGCCGTGAGATCGGCGAGGTCGATCTGGAGCAACAGCACCCGGGCGCCGGATGCCGCGCATCGCCGTGCGACCGCATCGGCCTCGTCGCGTCGCTCACGGTATGTGAGCACGAGATCATGGCCGTCTGCGGCGAGGCGTTCGGCGATCGCAGCACCGATTCCCCGGCTCGCACCCGTGATGATCGTGACCTGGCGTGTGGCTGCGGCATCCGTCATGCCCTCAGCCTATTCCGGTCGCCCGGCCGTCAGTCAGGAGAGTGCCGGGCGTTCGGCGCGCGCGGGAGTGCTGGCGCCGAAGCGTGAACGGGGCGTACGATCAGGCGCATGATGGCACGTGACGAAGCGAGCCGAGAAGACGGCAACGCATTCACCCACTTCTTCGAACGGGTCGAACGGGCGTTGGAGCCCGCGTTCGGCAACCCCCCGAACCCGACGAACGAGGCGCCGCTCGAGCCGACCGACGGCAAGGCGTGCCCGATCTGCGGACACCCGATGTTCGAGCACTTCATCGATCATTCGACGCCCAACACCGTGCTGGTCTGCCCGACCGACGAGCGGCTGCCCGAGCACGAGGTCACGGGGCCGTACAACGAACTCGGCATGCCGGCAACGGGCCGGCGGCTCGAGAAGTACACCGAGCGTCACGCGAACGACTGAGGCAGGCCTCTGCCGATGCAATTCGCTCTGGACTTCCTCGCGTGGAGCGCAGTCATCGGGATCGTGCTGTGCATTCCTCTCGCCATTCGTGCGGTGCGCACTGAGCTGCTGCATCACGACGACCCGCGATTCGTGCCCACTTCTCTGCTCGCACGCGGGGTTCGCTGGCAGCAGCGGCGCGCTCGACAGGACGTGAATGCCGTCGTCGACGGCGCCGACGAGTAGCCTGCCGGCGAGGTAGTCGACGCGGACAAGTTGTCGGGGGTGCGGAATAGGCTCGACTCGTGGCCACTCTCGACGACGTGCGCCGGGTCGCAGCCGCGTTGCCCGGCAGTGGAGAGCGCGCCACGACGGGCGGTGCCGCGTGGTTCGTTCGCAACAAGTTGTTCGCGTGGGAGTGTCATCCGTGGCCGAGCATTCCGGCAGACATGCGCGAGATCATCGCGAGCGAACTCGTCGTCGGGGTGAAAGTCGCCGATCCGCTCGATGCCCTCGCCTTGATCCAGATGGCGCCAGACGTATTCCTGCGCACGACGACCGCCTGGGGCGAGCCGAAGATCGCGTTCCGCATGGCCGGTCTCGACCTGGCTCATCTCGCCGAACTCGTGACCGATGCCTGGCGGGTGCAGGCGCCGAAGTACCTCGTGCGCTCGCACGATGAGTCGTAGGGTTCCTATCGTGGGCGCGTGTTGCCGACGACTCATCTGGACGTGACTCGACCGAGGCAGGGGAGTGGACCCGTTGATCAGTAAGCGCAACGCTAGCCGGTTGAACGACGCGCCTACTCGTGCACTCGAGCTCCAAGTGTGCGTCCGGACCAACTCGTGCACCTGGTCTACTAGCATTCGGGGATGACGAATCCAGCTCCGATCGACGACGTCCAGATCGGTGGCGAGGTCATTCGCCTCGGGCAATTTCTGAAGTTCGCTGGGCTCCTCGACTCCGGTGGAGACGTGAAAGAGGCAATCATCGACGGCGAGGTGGCTGTGAACGGCGAGATCGATCGCCGTCGAGGGCGCCAGCTGCAGCTCGGTGACATCGTCAGTTTCGATGGACGCAGGGTGCGCGTGTGCCCGTGAGGCTACCGATGCGGCGGATCTAGGATCGCCAGCACCTCGCTCCGAGTGCCTGGTCGTGCCAGGTGGAGGACTGGCTTGTGACGCATCGGCGGGCTGGATGCCGCGCTGATCACGCGCCCAGGCCTGGAGCACGGAGCGATCCGTGGACCACGGAGCGGCCTCCTCGGCCCGCCAGTCGGACATAATGTGCATTATCGGCGCACACGCGCTCGGGCCGTCCGGATGCATCCTGCGACCGGCGACGCCATGTTCAACGAGAGCCAATTCGCGTTGGTTCTGTCGTAGCGAACTCACGAGAACGACTCGCGACGCCTGCAAGCGGCAGGGCGCGTCAGCCGATTCAGGTTGACGAACTGATCAGGTCTGCTCCGCAAGTTCCGGTACGCAACCACTGGACAGCCCGCATAGATTATGTCCGTTGGCGTAACCCACAGATCACTGCTGGATGAAGAAGGTGCTCCAGAGGAGCAACCACGCGCCGCTGGCCAGGAGTCACACCTGACCCACGCGAAGGATCGAATGACTGACCGTTGGCGAGACTGACTGGACGTGGCTGTCGAGGACCCAACCGATCACGGCAATCACGGCAGACACAGCCGTGAGGATCAGCGGCGTCGTCAATGATGCATCGATCCGCGGGATCGGCGACAAGCCGAACCCTGTGAACAGCAGTGTCCTTCCGAACAGAATCACCCCCGCCACCACGATTCCGGCCGTTACCCAACGGCTCACGGTGCGTCGTCGCGCCGAACCGACGAGCGCGAGCAGGATGAGCCCGGCAGCGACGACGACGAGCAGAATCAGCACGCTCTGCACTGCGACAGACTCACGCGTCTCCGGAGCGCACACGCTCGGGTACACCGCCGAACAGATCTCGCCGACAGGTGCGATCAGTGCGAGCGCATAGATCGAGGCGGCACCGGTCGCGACCGGTGGCCACCAGGCTCGAGTTCGTGTGGCCCGCGGAAGGCTACTGGCCACTGATGTATCCATGTCGGCAGTCTGCCCTGCTCGTCACGCACTGCGAAAGCTGCCCGCGGCATCGTTCTGGAACCGATATCACCCGTTCGACGCCAGAGTCCACTCCTTGGCTCCACCACGAACCCGCGAGCGGTCACACGCCCTGATCACGAGCGAGCCGCGCACGAGACAGAAGCACCAGAAGCCGACAGGATGGTCGACATGCACTCCCCCACACGACCCTGGTTCACGCATCCTGAAGCCCGAGCATGGCGAAACGAGCCGATCAGCGACGACGTGCTCGCATTCCATCGCTCGATTCCCGCCTACACCGAGACGCCGCTGGTCGAGGATCCCGCTCTTGCAGAAGAACTGGGTGTCGGACGCGTCTTCGTCAAGGACGAGTCGTCACGAATGGAGCTGCCGGCCTTCAAGATCCTCGGTGCCTCCTACGCTGTCTCCCGTGCGTTGTCGTCGAGGTACGGCTCCCCCGACGTCGCACTGAGCCTTCCCGAGCTCGCCGATCGGGCGACGCGCGATCCGTCGCTCGGGCTGACCGCCGCCACCGACGGCAATCATGGCCGTGCCGTGGCCCATGTAGCCAGGCTGCTGGGTGTTCGGGCCACCGTCTTCTATCCGGCAGGGTTGACGGATGCCGCGAAACAGGCGATCGCCGATGAGGGCGCGACCACCGTCGAACTCGACCTGCCGTACGACGACGTGGTGGCCGAGATGGCTCGCGTCGCTGCCGCGAAGGGGGCTGACGAGATCGTCATCCAAGACACGGCTTGGCCCGGCTACGTCGACGTGCCGCAGTGGATCGTCGACGGCTACTCCACGCTGTTCCGCGAGGTCGACCACCAGCTCGCAGCCGCCGGTGTCGGCTCCGACGGCCCCGACCTGGTCGCCGTTCCGGTAGGAGTCGGCTCCTTCGCGCAGGCTGCGGTTCGGCATTACCGGTCGGATGTCGCGGCTCCCGTCGTCCTCTCCGTCGAGTCGGAGAACGCGCCGGCGATCATCGAGTCGCTCCGCAACGGCGCACCGACCACCGTCGCGACCCGCCACACGATCATGTCCGGGCTGAACTGCGGCACCCCGTCGAGTCTCGCGTGGCCGTACCTGGCCCGCGGCGTCGATGCGGCCACGACGGTGACCGAGCTCGAGGCGACGATCGCCGTTCACGATCTCGAACGGCACGGGATCGACGCCGGCCCGTGCGGCGCCGCGACACTCGCCGGCGTTCGCATCGCCCTGTCGACGCCGGAGCGGCGTGACGAGCTCGGACTCGACGAGGCATCTGTGCTCGTGCTGTTCAGCACCGAGGGCCGGGCCGCCAATCCGCTCCCCGCAGAAGCCGGCGACGCAGAAGGCGGCGACGCACCGTGAGCGCGCTGCAACGTGGCGAGGTCACCGAACTCCTCGATGCACTGCTGCGGATCGACTCCTCGAATCCCGACCTCGTGCCGGGGGCCGCCGGCGAGTCGCGCATCGCCGAGTACACCGTGCATTGGCTGAGCTCGCGCGGCTTCGATGTCCGCCTGCTCGAGGCCCGTAGCGGCCGCCCCTCCGTCGTCGCCATCGCGACGGGCAGCGGCGGCGGGAGCAGCATCATGCTCAACGGACACCTCGATACGGTGTCGCTGGCGAGCTACGACGGCGACGGGCTCGCACCGGTGCACCGCGACGGCAAGATCTTCGCGCGCGGCGCGTACGACATGAAGTCGGGCGTCGCGGCCATCATGGTCGCCGCGGCTGCGGCAGCAGCCCGCCCGCATCGGGGCGACATCATCGTCACCCTGGTCGCTGACGAGGAGTACGGCAGCGCGGGCACGGAAGAGGTCTTGCGAACCGTCTCGGCAGACGGCGCGATCGTCGTCGAGCCGAGCGGGCTCGACCTCGTGGTCGCGCACCGGGGCTTCGCCTGGTTCGAGGTCGACGTGCACGGCGTGGCAGCCCACGGCTCGCGCCCCGACCTCGGCGTCGACGCGATCGTCAAGGCGGGGCGGTTCCTCGTCGAGCTCGGGAAGCTCGACGAGGCGCTCGCGATCGGCCCGCGACATCCACTGCTCGGCACCGGCAATGTGCACGCGTCCCTCATCTCCGGCGGCGACGAATTCTCCAGCTATCCCGCGCGCTGCACGATCTCGCTCGAGCGCCGAACCGTCCCCGGCGAAGACGAGGCGACCACGGAGCGAGAGGTGCGGGGCATCCTCGACGAGCTCGCACGCACCGACGACGCCTTCCGCTACGAGCTCCGCACCGGGCTGCACCGCAGACCCTTCGCCGTCGATCAGGATGCCCCGATCGTGCGGATCGTCGCGGAGCAGATCGAAGTGGTGACGGGCGAGCCGGCCACCACTCGGGGCGAGCCGTTCTGGACCGACTGCGCACTGATCGCCGATGCCAGCATCCCGGCGGTGCTGTTCGGCGTCGACGGTGGCGGCGCGCACGCCGCAGAGGAGTGGGTCGACGTCGCCTCGCTGCACACCGTGACCCGCGTTCTCGAGCGGAGCATCGGCGAGCTCTGCCGATGACCCCGGCTCCTCCTCTTGTTGCCCGTTGTTGCGCGAACGTAGATCAGCGCCTGGCGCGCGGCGAGGTCATCATCGAGACCAAGATGTGGGTCAGCGTCCGCGCTGGCTGTTCGGGTGGGCCGTTCCCGAAGACTGAGCGCCTCCCTGAGGCCGCTCCCGTACGCTGTATTCGACCGACGGATGCCTCGGAGCTGACGCGCTCCGAGGCATCCGCCCTGCCGTGAACACGAGAGGCCACTCCCCCCGTGGCGATGAAGAACCATACGAAGATCCAACTCGCCGTGATCGGAGGGCTGGGGCGAGCAGCAGGAGTCGAAGGCCGACGTGTTCCGCACGTACGCCGCCGACTTCGGGCTCGACATGGATGCCTACGACGCAGCCGTCGCCGACCCCGCGACCGAAGCCCGCGTGCAGTTCGACTTCGACGCCGCCGTGGCGCTCGGAGCCGAGGGAACACCGACCATCTTCATCGACGACGAACTCATTCCGCTGACGTCGCCCGACGACATCCGCGCCGCGCTCGACCGGGCGATCGCGGCGTCGAAGTAGCAGCCGCGGCGCGTCTCAGCTCGCCGCAGCTCTTCTCAGCTCGCCTCCTGGATTCGGATCAGGTTGCCGCCCGGGTCGCGCACCGCGAAGTCGCGCACACCGTAGCCGAGGTCGAGCGGCTCTTGAACGACCTCGACGCCGGCCGCCTGCAAGCGGCCGAACACGGCATCGAGGTCGTGTGTCGCGAGCAGGATCCCCGCATACGTGCCCTTCGCCATCATCTCGACGATGAGGTCGCGCTCCGCGTCGGTGACGCCGGGGTCGGCCGCCGGGGGCTCCAAGACGATCGAGATGCCGGGCTGCTCGGCCGGGCCGACGGTGATCCAGCGCATCCCCTCGTATTCGACGTCGGTGTGCACGTCGAATCCCAGCACGTCGCGGTAGAAGGCGACGGATGCCTCGGCGTCGGTGTACGGCAGGAAACTCGAGTGGATCGTGATGCCCATGGCGCCACGCTAGTAGTCGCGGTCACGCGCCGCTTCTCTGTTCCTGCGCGATTCAGAGGATCGGATCGACGATGGACCGCTCCCCGGGGATGCCCGTTTCGACGACGATCGCTCGTGTCGAACCGCGTCGCCACTCCCTGAAGTGCCGGAACGTCAGCGGGAGCCCCTCGGCGACGGTTGGATCGGCGTGATCCATGACCTGCAGATGCACATGGGGTTCGGTCGAGTTGCCCGAGTTGCCGCACTCGGCGATCACCTGCCCCGTCGTCACCGAGTCGCCGACCGCCACGCTGATCGAGCCGAGCCTCACGTGCGCGAGCGACACGAACGCGCGTCCGCCTGAACGCGCGATCGTCACCGAGTTGCCCGCGATCGCATGAATCCCCTGCCGAAGCCGGGCGGCCTGCCCGAACACATACGGCACGAGCGCGAGCTGCGAACGCCGGCCCTCGTGATCGGGCTCGCCGTCGTGCACATCGACGACGACGCCGTCGACCGGGGCGAGCAGGGGCCGCCCGAAGCCGCGGAACCGCTCGACCGGCTCGGTCGCCAGGATCGTGCGCCAGTCCCGTCGCTCCGACGAGCGTCGCCGCAGGTCGACCGCGACGAAGTCGATCGCGTATCGCTCGCCGAAGAGATCGACCCCGTGGCTCGGCACTCGACGGGCGGGGCTGTTCTGCGCCATCCACAGCCCCGCGAACGGAAGGGCGAGCGCGGTCGCGGTGGGCGTTGCGTCGCTCGGGGCCGGTTCGGTCACCCCCCGATACTCGCAGACGATGCACACGTCACCCCGCGACATCCGGCGACTCGCTGATTCACATCCAACACTCAGGCGACGTGCGGTCGTAGCCTGACCGTGCGCGGCACCCGCCGCCGGAAGGGACTCATCATGTCAACGTCGCAACCCACCGGGGTCTTCGCGTCATTCTCGCTCGACGCTTCGTCGCTCACGAAGTCGGCGATCAACACCATCCGTGCGACGCTCGGCATCAGCGGTGCGGTCGCGCTGATCTTCGGCCTGCTGATCACGTTCTGGCCGAAGAACTCGGCCGTGGTCATCACGGTGCTGTTCGGCATCTACTTCCTGATCGCCGGCATCGCCTACCTCGGCCTCGGCATCTTCTCGAAGGGCATCTCGGGCGGCGCCAGGGCACTCGACATCATCCTCGGGGTGCTGTTCATCATCGGCGGCATCATCGTACTCGCCAACCCGAGCGAGTCCGCCGTCTTCCTCGGCATCTTCCTCGGTATCCTCGTCGGCATCCTCTGGATCGTCGAGGGGGTCGTGGCGCTCGCACAGTCGAGTGACGCGGGTTCGAGGGGCTGGGCGATCTTCTTCGGCATCCTGAGCATCGTCGCGGGCATCATCCTGTTGTTCTCGCCGCTCTGGGGCGCCGTCGTGCTCTTCATCATCGCGGGCATCAGCCTGATCGTGCTCGGCATCGTGCAGATCGTGCGTGCGTTCACCTTCGGCCGCGGCGTCACGCCCGCCGCGGAGTAGCCCGAACCGACGACGAAGCCCGCCGAAGCGATTCGCTTCGGCGG
>NZ_JBSHJY010000030.1:0-36803 GCF_053619715.1 Agromyces sp. NPDC055520
ATCGAGACCGGGTCACCCGGTCTCGATACGGTCGCAGAGCGAGCTACTCGACCACCGGGACTCGCCGGCGGGCGCCTCGGCACGCTCGACGCGCTCGAGTCCGAGGCGATCCACATCATCCGCGAGGTCGTCGCCGAGTTCGAGCGGCCCGTGCTGCTCTTCTCGGGCGGCAAGGACTCGGTGCTCGTGCTGCACCTCGCCGCCAAGGCGTTCTGGCCGGGCCGCGTGCCGTTCCCGGTGCTGCACGTCGACACGGGTCACAACTTCCCCGAGGTCATCGATTTCCGCGATCGCACGGTCGCGCGCCTCGGCCTCCGGCTCGAGGTCGCCTCGGTGCAGGACTACCTCGACGACGGCCGCCTGAACGAGCGCGCCGACGGCACGCGAAACCCGCTGCAGACGCAGCCGCTGCTCGACGCGATCGCCGCGGGCCGCCACGACGCCGTCTTCGGCGGCGCCCGCCGCGACGAAGACAAGGCGCGCGCCAAGGAGCGCATCCTGAGCCTCCGCGACGAGTTCGGCCAGTGGGATCCGCGCAACCAGCGCCCAGAGCTCTGGGATCTCTACAACGGCCGTCACACGGTCGGCCAGCACGTGCGGGCGTTCCCCATCTCGAACTGGACCGAGCTCGACGTGTGGCGCTACATCGAGCGCGAGGGCATCGAGCTGCCGCCGCTGTACTACGCGCACGAGCGCGAGGTCTACCGCCGCGACGGCATGTGGCGAGCGGTCGGCCCCGTCTCGCCGGCCCGCCCCGACGAGACCGTCGAGTCGCGCACGGTTCGCTATCGCACGGTCGGCGACATGAGTTGCACGGGCGCAGTGGAGTCCGCCGCGGCATCCGTCGCCGAGGTCGTCGCCGAGGTCGCGACCTCGACGCTCACCGAGCGCGGCGCGACTAGGGCCGACGACCGCATCTCGGAGGCCGCCATGGAGGATCGAAAGAAAGACGGGTACTTCTGATGGGCGACGCGACGCGATCCACGACGCTGTTCCGCTTCGCGACGGCCGGCTCGGTCGACGACGGCAAGTCGACCCTCGTCGGCCGCCTCCTGCACGACTCGAAGGCGATCCTCGCCGACCAGCTCGAGGCGGTGACCCGCACCTCCGCCGAGCGCGGCTTCGGCGGCGAGCCCGGCGCGATCGACTTCGCGCTGCTCACCGACGGCCTGCGCGCCGAACGCGAGCAGGGCATCACGATCGACGTCGCCTACCGCTACTTCTCGACGGGGCGGCGATCGTTCATCCTCGCCGACTGCCCGGGCCACGTGCAGTACACGCGCAACATGGTGACCGGCGCGACCACCGCCGACGCGGTCGTCGTGCTCGTCGACGGCCGCAACGGCGTGCTCGAGCAGACCCGGCGCCACCTCGCGGTCGTGGCGCTGCTGCGCGTGCCGCACGTGATCGTCGCGGTCAACAAGATCGACCTGCTCGGCTACTCCGAGGCCGCGTACACGGCCGTCGCCGACGAGGTCACGACGCTCGTGCGCGAGCTCGGCCTGCCCGAGGCGCACGTCGTGCCCGTTTCGGCGCTCGCGGGCGACAACGTGGTCGAGCGTTCGGCGAACACGCCCTGGTACCGCGGGCCGGCCCTGCTCGAGCTGCTCGAGACGCTGCCGTCGCTCGACGAGCTCGAGACAGAATTCGAGGCATTGCGGATGCCGGTGCAACTCGTCATCCGCCCGCAGGGCGCCGTGGCGGCCGGGGTCGAGGAGCCCGAGCGGTTCCGCGACTATCGCGCGTTCGCGGGTCGCATCGCCTCGGGCACCGTGCGGGTCGGCAACCGCGTGCAGGTCTTCCCCGGCGGCGCGACGACGACCGTGACGGGCATCGACGCCGGGCGACGCGAGCTCGACGCGGCATCCGCCCCGCAATCGGTCTCGCTGCGCCTGGCCGACCAGCTCGACGCGGCCCGCGGCGCCGTCATCGTCGCCGACGGCGCCCTGCCGGCGCTCCGCCGCGAGCTCGACGCCGCCCTGTTCTGGCTCGGCCCGTCGCCGCTCGCCCCGGGTGCCCGTGTGCTCGTGAAGTCGGGCACGGCCACCGTGCAGGCGCTCGTGCCCGAGATCGTGGGCCGTCGCGACCTGGACTCGCTCGAACTCGAGCCGGCCGAACGGCTCGAGATCAACGACATCGGCCAGGTGCGCGTGCGCCTCTCGGCCGAACTGCCCGTCGAGGAGTACGCCGCGCATCGCCGCGCGGGCGCCTTTCTCGTCATCGACCCGCAGTCGGGCGCCACGCTCGCTGCCGGGATCGTCACCGCCCCGGCACTCGCCGGCGCTCGCTACTCGACCACCGAACCGACCACCCGCACCACCGACACCGAAGGAGAAGCAGCATGACCGCACCAACACGCGCACGTTCCCGACTCGGCCTGGTCGCGGGCATGATGCTCGCCGCCGCGATCGTCACGACCGCGGTGCTCGCCCTGAGCGGTTGCGTCCCGCAATCGGCGGCGGGTCAGACGGCGGATGCCTCGGGGCCCGCCGAACCCGCGGCCGAACTGCGCCTCGGCTACTTCGCGAACGTCACGCACGCGCCCGCCATCGTCGGGCTGCAGGAGGGCATCTTCGCCGATGCCCTCGGCGAGACGAAGCTGACGACCTCGGTCTTCAACGCCGGCCCCGCCGCGATCGAGGCACTCTCGGCGGGCGCGATCGACGCGACCTACATCGGGCCCAACCCGTCGATCAACACCTTCATCCAGTCGGGCGGGCAGTCGGCTCGCATCGTCGCCGGCGCCGCCACGGGCGGTGCCGCGCTCGTCGTCCGCGACGGCATCGAGTCGGTCGCCGATCTCGAGGGCACGACCCTCGCGACGCCGCAGCTCGGCAACACGCAAGACGTGGCGCTGCGCTCGTGGCTCGACGGCGAGGGCTTCGAGACCGACACGACGGGCGGCGGCGACGTGCACATCACGCCGACCGAGAACGCGCAGACCCTCACGCTCTTCCAACAGGGCGGCCTCGACGGCGCCTGGCTGCCCGAGCCGTGGGTCTCGCGGCTGCTCGCCGACGGCGGCAACGGCGCGCACGTGCTCGTCGACGAGGCCGACCTGTGGGAGGACGGCGCGTTCCCGACGACCGTGCTGCTCGTGCGGGCCGAGTTCCTCGCCGAGCACCCCGAGACGGTGCGCGCGCTGCTCGAGGGCCACGAGGCATCCATCGCCTGGATCGCCGACCATGGCGACGACGCAGCCGGCGTGATCAACGCGGGCATCGAGGCCGACACCGGCAAGCCGCTCGACGACGCGGTGATCGAGCGGGCGCTCGAGCACGTGACGTTCGACGTCGACCCGCACGCCGAGACGTTCGAGACCCTCGTCGCGAACGGGCTCGAGGCCGGCACGCAGAAGGCGGGCTCGATCGACGGACTGTTCGACCTGCGCATCCTGAACGAGTTGCTCGCGGCGTCGGGCGACGGGGTCGGGCCGGTCTCGGCCGGCGGCCTCGGCGAGGAGTAGGCGTCGCGATGAGCGGGCAGACGGCCATTCGCATCGAGCACCTCGGCAAGCGCTTCGGCGCGGGGCCGCTCGTGCTCGACGACGTGAACCTCACGGTCGGTGCGGGCGAGTTCGTCTGCCTGCTCGGCGCCTCGGGCTGCGGCAAGTCGACGCTGCTGAACCTGATCGCCGGGCTCGACCGCCCGACGACGGGCATCATCGAGACGCCGCCCGAGGGCGCCGCCGTGATGTTCCAGGAGTCGGCGCTCATGCCCTGGCTCACCGCCCGACAGAACGTCGAGCTCGCGCTGCGCCTGCGCGGCGTCGCGCGGTCGGCCCGGCGCGGCCAGGCGCTCGAACTCCTCGACACCGTGAACCTCGCGGATGCCGCCGAGAAGCGCCCGCACGAACTGTCGGGCGGCATGCGGCAGCGCGTCGCGCTCGCCCGTGCCCTCGCGCAGGATCGCCCCGTGCTGCTCATGGACGAACCGTTCGCGGCGCTCGACGCGATCACGCGCGACCTGCTGCACGAGGAGCTCGAACGGGTCTGGCGCCGCACTGGCCGCAGCATCGTCTTCGTCACCCACAATGTGCGCGAAGCCGCCCGGCTCGGGCAACGGGTCGTCCTCCTGTCGTCGCGGCCCGGCCGGGTGGCGGGGGAGTGGCGCATCGATTCGTCGTCGGCTCGCCGCATCGAGTCGCCCGAGGTCGCGGCGCTCTCGATCGAGATCACCGAGCAGCTCCGGAAGGAGATCCGCCGCAATGCCGCATGACACTTCCGTCGCCAGCGCCGAGGCCTCACCGGTCGCTGAGCCTGTCGAAGCGACGCAGCTCCCTTCGACAGGCTCAGGGACCGCCCATGACGACCTCCGCAGCCTCGAATCGGGCCTCGACCGCCTGCAGACCGACCTCGACCGCACCCCGGGCGCCTGGCAACGGTTCACCACGAGCGTGCTGCCGCCCATCCTCTTCGTCGTCGCCCTCGTCGCGGCCTGGCAGCTGTATGTCGTCATCGCCCAGCCGCGCCCCGACATCGTGCCGGGACCGCTCGACGTCGTCGCCGCGATCTCGCAGGCGTGGGACTCGGGCCGACTGCAGCTCGCCGTCGCGACGAGCCTCGAGCGCGGCGTCGTCGGCTTTCTCATCGCGGTCGTGATCGGCACCCCGCTCGGGCTGCTGCTCGCCGAGGTGAAGTCGCTGCGCCGGGCCGTCGGCCCGATCATCTCGGGCCTGCAGGTACTGCCGTCGGTCGCGTGGGTGCCGGCCGCGATCATCTGGTTCGGTCTCAGCGACGCCACGGTGTACTTCGTCGTGCTCATGGGCGCGACGCCGTCGATCGTGAACGGACTCATCGCCGGCGTCGACCAGGTGCCGCCGCAGCTGCGCCGGGTCGGCACGGTGCTCGGGGCCGGCCCCGGCCGCCTCGCGGCGCTCGTGGTGCTGCCGGCGGCCCTGCCGGGTTACGTCGCCGGACTCAAGCAGGGCTGGGCGTTCTCGTGGCGCTCGCTCATGGCGGCCGAGATCATCGCGGTCGGCGGCACGATCGGCTTCGGTCTCGGCTCGATGCTCGACCAGAGCCGCGAGCTCGCCGATCTCGCGGGGGTGCTGGCGACGATCCTCGTGATCCTCGCGATCGGAATCCTCATCGAACTCGTGGTCTTCGCCCCATTCGAACGACGGATGCTTCGGCGCCGCGGTCTGCTCCAAGGAGGCACCCGATGACCGCGAACCGCCGGTCGAGTAGCGACGAAGGAGCGTATCGAGACCAGCGCACCGGGTCTCGATACGGCGCTGGCGCGCCTACTCGACCGACGGGAGCCGTCACGCTCGTCGGGGCCGGGCCGGGCGACGCGGGGCTGCTGACGATTCGCGGGCTCCGCGCGCTCGAGGCGGCCGACGTGATCGTCGCCGACCGGCTCGGCGCCCGCGGCGTGCTCGACGGGCTCGCGGCCGAGGGGGTCCGGCTCCGCGCCGAGGTCGTCGACGTCGGCAAGCTGCCCGGCCACCACGCCGTGCCGCAGGACGCGATCAACGAACTGCTCGTCATGCTCGCTCGCGACGGCAAGCACGTCGTGCGGCTGAAGGGCGGCGACCCGTTCATCTTCGGCCGCGGCGGCGAAGAGCTCGCGCACTGCCGCGACCACGGCATCGACGTCGAGGTCGTGCCCGGCATCACGAGCGCCATCTCGGTGCCCGCGATCGCCGGCATCCCGCTCACGCACCGCGGCCTCGCGACCACCTTCACCGTCGCCACCGGGCACGACCAGATCCGATCGCTCGGGGGCGGCCGCGACCACACCGTCGTGCTGCTCATGGGCATCGGCACGCTCGCGAACTCGGCGATCACCCTCGCGCGCGGCGAACGCGGCGGCGATTGCCCGGTCGCGATCATCGAAGACGGCTACGGGCCGGCCGAGCGCGTCACCGTCGCGACACTCGACACCATCGCGGTCGAAGCAGCACGCCGAGGCATCCGCTCGCCCGCTGTCGTCGTCGTCGGCGACGTCGTGACCCTGAGCCCGTACGCCGAACCGCTCGTCGACACCGGCGCAACCCACCGAAAGGCCGCACAGCAATGACCCGTTCCCTCCGCGTCGCGATCGTCGGCGCCGGCCCCGCCGGCATCTACGCCGGCAACATCCTGAGCCGCCAGGTCGCCGCCCTTCGACAGGCTCAGGGACCGATCGAAGAGGTCGCGATCGACCTCTTCGAGTCGCTGCCCGCCCCCTACGGGCTCATCCGCTACGGCGTCGCGCCCGACCACCCCCGCATCAAGGGCATCGTGAACTCGCTGCACGAGATGCTCGACGAGGGCGCGATCCGCTTGATCGGCAACGTCGAGGTCGGTCGCGATGTCACCGTCGACGAGCTGCGCGAGCGCTACGACGCCGTCATTCTCGCGACCGGAGCCCTGCGCGACGCCCCGCTCGACATCCCCGGCATCGATCTGCCCGGTTCCTTCGGCGCCGCCGACGTCGTCGCCTGGTACGACGGCCATCCCGACGTGCCACGCGACTGGCCGCTCGAGGCCGAGCAGATCGCCGTCATCGGCAACGGCAACGTCGCCCTCGACGTCGCGCGGGTGCTCGCGAAGCATCCGAAAGATCTGCTGTCAACGGATGTCCCGGCCAACGTCGTCGCCGGGCTCGAGTCGTCGCCGGTCACCGACGTGCACGTCTTCGGGCGCCGCGGGCCGACCCACGTGAAGTTCACGCCGATCGAGTTGCGCGAGCTCGGCGAGATCCCCGATGTCGACGTGATCGTGTACGACGATGACTTCGAACGGGCGGCGAACGATCCGCACGCCGAGGCGCTGCTCGCCTCGAACAATCAGGTCAAGGTCATGACGCGCACGCTCAACGGCTGGCGCCCTTCGACGAGCTCAGGGACCGGTCGAACCGGCACGGCGTCGCGGCGCCTGCACCTGCACTTCCTGCACGCCCCCGTCGAGGTGCTCGGCACCGACGCCGTCGAGGCCGTGCGCTTCGAGCGCACCCGCCCCGTCGGCGACGGCTCGGTCGCGGGCACCGGCGAATTCGTCGACGTGCCGGTGCAGGCGGTCTACCGCGCCGTCGGCTACGCGAGCTCGCCGGTCGCCGGCGTACCGTTCGACGAGCGCCGGGCCGTGATTCCCAACGACGGCGGCCGGGTGACGGATGCCTCGGGGCAGGCGATCCCCGGCTTGTACGCGACCGGCTGGATCAAGCGCGGCCCCGTGGGTCTCATCGGCCACACGAAGGGCGACGCCCTCGAGACCGTCACGAACCTGTTGGCGGATGCCGCGGCGGGCTCGTTGCCCGAGCAGAGACCGCTCCCTGAGCAGAGACCGCTCCCTGAGCAGAGACCGCTCCCTGAGCCTGTCGAAGGGAGCGGTGACATCTTCGAGCTGCTCGAGGCCAGAGGCATCCGCTTCACGACCTGGGCCGGCTGGCTGGAACTCGACGCGCACGAGCGCGCCCTCGGCGATGCGTGGGAGCCGGCCGATGCCGCACACGCCGGCATCGCGCGCGAGCGCGTGAAGGTCGTGCCGCGAAGCGAGCAGGTGCAGGTCTCGCGCGACGGCGCGCTCGCGCTGTCGTGACCTGAGTCATCGCGCCGCCGCGCGCCGACGTCGAGGAGTGCGGCCCGACCTCGTCATGGCCGCCGAGCGCTGTTTCGGACTGTGACGGCGGCCCGCGACATCCACTCGCTCCGCGCGTATCGTGGCCGCAACGAACCCCGAGGAGCCCTCATGTCGCACCGCGAACCGCAGACCCGCACCGAGCCGCACACCGGCACGGTCATGGGCATGCGCGGATGCGAGGCGGCTGCGAGGTGCGGCAGCGACCGGCCGGGTCACCGGCTGCACGCGATGCAGGATCGGCTCGCCGGCGCGACGGCCAGCAAGTGGGTCGACGCGATCGTCGTCGAGACCGACGACGACGGGTTCGCGACCGTCGCCGAGTTCGAGGGCGGGCGGCTGCGCCGAGTGTGGCACCACGACGCATTCGGCGGCGTGCTGGCGATCGGCGCGCCGGTCGCGCTGCACGACGTGTACGGTGTGCTCGCGCACGGCGGGCGTCGGTTCAGCGTCGCGACGGCCTGATCGCGTCGGTCCCGCCGAGCGGGTCGAACGGCCGGGTGCGTCCGAGCGTGCTCACGCCATCGGCATCGACTTCTGCATCGACTCCATCGCCTTCTCCATCGCCATGACGGCCTGATCGCACGCCATCGCGCAGAGCCGGCACTGCTCGCTCATCTCGGCGTGCGACATGCACTCGGCCGAGCACGCGCGTGCCATCATGACGGTCGACTGCATCATCGACATCACGACCTCCATGTCCCAGCCGTTCATGCGCAGCATCATGCGCATCATCGTGCCGCACATGTCGGCGCAGTTCGCGCACAGGCCCGCACAGCGGCCCATGCCCTCGGCGGCGTCGGAATCGGCGCACATCACGCACGCCTGCATGCAGGCGGAGAGGGCCTCCACGCATTCCTGCATCATCGCCGGATCCATGCCCTGCATCGGCATCTCCGACGACGACATGGCGCCCTTCATCATGTCCATCGTCATGTTCATCGGCTCGGCCCCTCGTCATGGGCGCTGAGCGTCGACGATGCCGGCGGATGACTCGGCGGCCCTGTTCGGAATCATGCTACGCCCGCCGGCGGCCGGCCAGAAGGGGGGGCGATCGACGATCCGGCGGATGCTGCGCGGCTCGAGCCGAGGCGCACGACGCGCCGGTCGACGCGCCGCCGCGCCCCGGCGTGTCGCGCGAATTGTCCTGCAACTCGGTGACGTCTCCGCCCCTCGACCGGCGAGACTCGCGACGGGTCAGCGCGCGCGCCTCGCGCGCATGACCGCCTCGTAGAACGCCGCGTGCGCCTGCGTCACCGCGGCGTCGTCGAGCAGGCCCGGGGTCGCTGCGGCCGCGGTCGCGAGGCGCGCGCGCAGCTCGTCGTCGACGTCGAGGCGTCGGAGCGCCGCGGCGAGCGCGTCGACGTCGCGCGGCGCGACGAGCAGCCCGTTGACGTCGTCGGTGATCCACTCGGCGGGGCCGCCCTCGTCGGCCGCCACCACCGCGCGACCGGCCGCGAGGTACTGCAGCACGTTCTGGCCGAGCGGTTCGGGGCGGGTCGAGGCCTGCACGGCGACATCCCACCCGGCGATGAGTGCGTCGACGTCGTCGACGTGCCCGAGAAACTCGACCTGCCCGTCGATGCCGAGCTCAGCGGCTTGACGACGCAGGTCGTCGAGATGACCCTCGTGCCCGAAGGGCGCGTCGCCGGCGAACTGCAGGCGCACGTCACGGCCGCGGAACACGCGCGTGAATGCCTCGAGCAGCAGGTGCTGCCCCTTCCACGGATCGATGCGGGCGAGCATTCCCACCGTCTGGATCGGCTCGCGTAGCGGCTCGACGGAGGCGCCGACCCGAAGCCCGGATGCGCTCGGGATGACCTCTGCGAGCGCTCCGCTGCGCAGCCATGGCCGCGCCGACTCGAGCGTTGCGTGCGAGTTCGCGATGACGCCGTCGGCACGCGGCAGCACGACGCGCGCCATCAATGCGCAGCCCACGCGGCCGAGCGCCTCGGCGTCGACGAGGTCGCGAAGGTGCACGACGAAGGGTGTGCGCGAGGTGCGCGCCGCCAGGGCCCCGTACGCGGCCGATCGGGCCGTGTTCGCGTCGATGAGGTCCGCACTGCGAAAGACCCGCGAAGTTCGCACCGAGGCGGCCTGCGCGATGACTCGTGTCCCGGTCGAAATGGCGGCGCCGAGTCCACCGGAAGTCACCCCCGCGGGCTGCCGAACGCCGCTGATGGCGCGGCGAACGCGGGACGGCAGCGCGTCGTAGACCCCGAATGTTTGGTCGGATGTCGCCGCGAGCAGCACGTACGGCGACCACGGCGGCTCGGCGCGCAGCATGCGGAGCAGTGCGAACTCGGCGCCGCCGCCGACGTTGGTGTGATCGAGATGCAGCACCCGCAGCGCGCCCGTGGTTCTGTGCGTCACGCTTTGCGCCGCCCTCGCGGTCGCTGCGAAGCCTGGCTGGCAGCGCCGGGAGTGCCGCCAACGCCCGCCGTGATGGCCGCCGCACTGCGGGTCTCGCCACCGAACGAGAATTCGGCGGCCTCGGCGGCCTCGACGTACGCTGCAACCTCGCCCTGCGGCATCCCGAACAGCACCCGCGCAAGCTGTGCGAGCGGCGGCACCTGCTGTCTGGTCATCGCACGATAGGCCTCGTCGTCTTTTCCTTCGGGGTCGACGATGTCGTCGCCGCCCGGGCCGTAACCCGGCGCAGCGCGATTCTCGGCGAGCGACGCGACCCGCCGTCGCAGCTCTGCGATTGTCTTCGGTGCGGGCATCGACGGCAGCGTCGCGGCGATGCGACCGGCCTCGCGCATCGTGAAGGTCGAGCGAAGCATGCCGGGAACGAATTCGAGCACGCTGCTGCGCTGCCGCGTCGAAGACACCAGCACCAGGTCCGCGGCGCGGATCACGTGTTCGGTGATCTGCGAGGCGCGATGCCCCGACCCGTCGGCGCCGAGTGCTTCGGCGATGACCCGCGCCCTCGGCCCCATCGGGGCGCCCACCGGAGCCCTGAGCCCCGCACTCGTCACCTCGACCTGTGCTCGCACTCGCGATGGCAAGTACCAGTCGGCCCAACGTTCGAGCAGCGCCGCTCCGAGCGCTGAGCGGTTGACGTTGCCCGTGCATACGACGAGCACCGTGAACGACTCTGCAGTCACACCGCGCCCCCTCTTCGCCCATTCGGCACGACAGCCCCACCTGCCATTGCCCAGCTAGGGTTTCCGTTAGGAAGTCTAGAGGGGGTAGCGTGCGCGTACTCAGGGTCTCGCACAGCGCCGTCGTCGACGAATGGCGCGGACGTGAGCGCGCGCTCGCCGAGCTCGGCGTCGACGTGACGCTGCTCAGTGCGCGCAACTGGCATGCCGGCGGCACTCCAGTGGCCCTGCGTCCGCGAGATGGCGAGCAGGTCTCGGGGGTGCGTACGTTCGGCCGGCACCCTGCGTTGTTCGTGTACGACCCGCGACCCATCGTGCGCGCACTGCGGGCGTCATACGACGTCATCGACCTCCATGAAGAGCCGTTCGCGCTCGCGACCGCCGAGTTGCTCGTGCTGCGGGCGCTGAGCAGACGGTCGCGCCGCACCCCTGTGGTGCTCTACACCGCGCAGAACCTGCGCAAGCGCTACCCCGTGCCGTTCCGTTGGCTCGAGCGATGGGCGCTCGGCTCGGCATCCGGAATTTCGGTATGCAACGCCGACGCAGCGCGCATCGCCGAAGACAAGGGCTTCGCCGGGCGGGCGCGCATCATTCCACTCGGTGTCGACGAGCAGCGGTTCAGACCGGTGGATGTCCCGGTGCCGGCGTCACCCGCTTCTCTCGACGCGCCGGTGGCGGACGGAGACCCCGCGACCGCCGAGATCGTCATTGGATTCCTCGGCCGGCTCGTACCCGAGAAGGGGGTTCTCGTGCTGCTCGATGCCGTGGCGCGTGACCCGCGACTTCGACTGCGTGTGGCCGGTTCCGGCCCGCTCGCGACCGAGCTCGACCGTCTCGCCGCAGCACGGGACATCACCGACCGCGTCGAGTACCTCGGCCCGGTCGACCCCGATGATGTCGTGGACTTCTACCGCTCACTCGACGTGCTCGCGGTTCCATCGTTGCCGACCGCCTCGTGGACCGAGCAGTTCGGCCGCGTCGCCGTCGAGGCGATGGCGTGTGGTGTGCCCGTCGTGTCGAGCGATGCCGGCGCGCTGCCCGACGTCGTCGGGGGAGCCGGTGTCGTTGTGCCTGCAGGTGACGTCGAAGCACTCTCGGCGGCACTCGTCGACGCCGGGGGCCCCCGGGCCGACGATCTCCGGGCCGGGGGTCTCGCGCGCGCCGCGGAATGCACCTGGAGCGCCGTGGCCCGCGACTACCTCGACCTCTACCGATCGGTCGCGCACGAGGCATCCGATGGCCCGGCCGACCTCGAGATCATCGTCGTCGCCTACGGTGCGCCCGCGATGCTGCGGCGAGCGCTCGAACCCGTCGCACAGTTGCCGGTCACCGTCGTCGACAACTCATCGCTGCCCGAGATCGCGGCGCTGTGCGCCGAGCTCGGTGTGCGCTACCTCGACCCGGGGCGAAATGGCGGATTCGCCGCGGGCGTGAACGTCGCGCTCGCCGATCGCCTGCGGCCCGGTGCCGACGTGCTGCTGCTGAACCCCGACGCCGCCATCTCGGTCGACGACATCGCGGCGCTGCAGCGAGCCCTGCACGCCCGAGGTGACCTCGCGAGTGTCGGACCGTCGCAGGTCGATGACGACGGTACGCCGGCCCGCGTCGACTGGTGGCTGCCCTCCCCGAGCGGCACCTGGCTCGAGGCGTTCGGCCTCGCCCGCCTGCGCCGCGACCCGCACTACGTGATCGGATCGGTGCTGCTGCTTCGTGCCGAGGCACTCGCGCAGGTGGGCGAATTCGATGAGCGCTTCTTCCTGTACGCAGAGGAGGCCGACTGGTCGTATCGCGCGCACCGACTCGGATGGCGCCACGCTGCGGTGCCGCAGGCGCGCGCGTTGCACGTCGGCGCCGGCACCGGTGGCGACCCGCGCCGACGCGAGGCGCATTTCCACGCATCACAGGAGCGCTACCTTCGCAAGCACTACGGATGCTTCGGCTGGCAGTCGGCGCGCACTGCCCAGTGGCTCGGGGCGATGGCGCGATCGGTGGTGCTCCCTGGCGAACGCGGGCGTGCGGCGCGGCGCCGTGCGGCGCTGTATCGGCTCGGGCCGGTGCGGGTCGAGGCGCGATTTCTGCAGGAGGCAGCCGCGGACAGCGGTCAGGGAGCGTCGATCAAGCGGGTCGCGCTCGTCGCTTCGTCGTACGCACCGCATTTCGGTGGTGTCGAGGAGCACGTACGTCAGGTCGCGCACGAGTTGTCACAGCGGCCCGATACAGAGGTCGAGGTGTGGACCGTCGACAGAGGTGAGCACCTCGGCGTGCGCGAGGTCGACGGGGTCGTGGTGCGATACCTGCCGACGCCGCTTCCGGCCCGAAACATCCGCTCGGTGCTGACCCTGGTGCGCGACCTGCCGGTGGCGTGGCTCGCATGGGCGCGGGCGCGGCGGGCGTTCCAGCCGGAGTTGCTCCACGTTCACTGTTTCGGACCGAACGGTGTCTACGCTCTGGTGCTCGGGTCGCTCTGGAGGCTGCCGATCGCAGTGACCTCGCACGGTGAGACCTCCGCTGACGATCGAGGCGCGTTCGCCCGGTCTGCTCTGCTTCGGCGTGCGCTTCGCACGGCCCTCGCCCGCGCGCGATTCGTCACCGCGCCGTCGGAGTGGGTGCTCGATGAGCTCCGCGTATCCTTCGGACTCGTCGATGGAAGTGTCGTGCCGAACGGCGTCGATGACACGGTCGGTGGCCCTGTTTCGGAGGGCGAACGGCTCCTGACGCTCGACGACCCTCGGCCGTTCTTCGCCGCAGTCGGCCGCCTCGGCCCCCACAAGGGGTTTGACCTGCTGCTCGACGCCTTCGCCAGTGCCGGGCTACCCGAGGACACCCGGCTGCTGATCGGCGGCGAGGGTCCGGAGCGCAACACCATCGAACGTCGAATCGCGGATCTCGGCCTCGCCGACCGAGCTGAACTGCTCGGTCGTCTCGACGCCGGGCAGGTCGCCTGCGTGATGGAGCGGTCGATCGCCGTCACCGTTCCGAGCCGGCTCGAGCCGTTCGGCATCGTCGCGCTCGAGGCGTGGCGTGCCCGCGCTGCGCTCATCATGACCGACCGTGGCGGGGGACCGGAGTTCGTGCGCGACGGCATTGACGGCCTTCTCGTCGATCCCAACGATCGCGAAGCCCTTGCGGGCGCGTTGCGCCGGGTCCATGACGATGTCGACCTTCGACTGCGGCTCGCGAGCACAGGCCACGCCCGTGTGCCGGAGTTCAGCTGGACCCGTGTCGCCGCCGCGTATCGCGAGCGCTACAACCTCGTGTGATCTCGATGGCCGGTCATCCGACCGAACGCCAGACCTGTGCATGATTTCGAGCCGAGGCCTCCCAGGTGAACCCGGCGGCTCGCGCTCGCCCAGCCGTCACGAGCTCGGTGACCGCCGAATCATCGCCGGTGACAGCGAGAAGTCCCTCCGCGACGCCTCTTCCGGTTGGCTCGACGAGCACAGCGGCATCGCCGGCGACCTCGGGCAGGCTGCTTGTGCGCGCGGCGACCACCGGTACGTTCGCCGCCATCGCCTCGAGCACGGGCAGGCCGAACCCTTCGTAGAGCGAGGGCACGACGACGGCCGCCGCCCCCGCGACGAGGCCGGGCACGAGCCCGTCTGCGACGCGGCCGAGCAGCTGGGTGCCGGGCATGTGCTCGAAGAGAGCGGTGCGGCTCGGATGAGGGGGTCCGCTGAGTACGAGCGTGAGATCCGGGCGATTCCGATGCACGAGCGGCCATGCTTCAGCGAGCGCGGGCAGGTTCTTCCGACTCGACGCCCCGCCCGCATGCAGTACGTATCGTTCGGGTAGCCGGAGTTCTGCTCTCTCGGCCTCGCCCAAAGCGGCGGCATCGAAGAACGCCTCGTCGATGCCGTTGTGCACGACGTACGGGTTCCGAATGCCGAGGAACTCGATGGCCTCGTTCGCGCTGAATTCCGAGACGCAGATCACCGCATCGGCTCGACGGGCCTCTTCGGCCGCGGCGGTGACCGGAGGCGACTCGTCGGAGAATCTCCATGCGACGACGTCGTGGATCGTGATGACATCCCCACCAGGGGCGGGCGGTAGCTCGAGGTTCATCCGGTGGGTGACCGTGTCGCCGGAGTAGAGCAGTCGGCCGAGCTGTCGCCGAATCGCGGGCGAGGCGCCCGTGACGGCGCCGAACGGGAGACGGCGATTCCCGGGCAGGGAGGAGTTCATCGAACGGAACACCGCTCTGCGGACATTCCAGCCCCCGCCGAGCGCATGCGCGGCGCGCTCGGCGATGCGTTCCTGGTAAACGGATGCACCCATGGGCGCCGCGGTCGCGACGGTTGCGATGGTGAGCAACGACGGAGCCGGGCGGGACTGTTCGCCTGCGCTGTCCTGCACGACGCCCAAGCTTACGTGCTCATGAGACGTGCTCGGGCCGGTCCGCGCGGGTCGGGATAGTGTTGCTGCTGAGTTTTGGCCGGTCAAGATCGCCGGCGCAGTCCTGAAGAGCTGGGAGAGTCGTGGTTGCAGCATCCGAGGCGTCGAATGCCTCCGAACTGCCCGACACCTCGCGCGCTGTCACGCAGGGCTCCAACGCCATGCATATCGTGCAGATCGCACCGGCCATCACCCGTGGCAGCGGCGTCGAGGGAGTGGCCTTCAACCTCGAACGCGAGTTCCGCGCGAGGGGTGCGATCGTCGAGCGCTTCACCGCCGCCACGGCGGGCCGACCGCCCGGCAGGAGTCGGAAGTCGGCGATCGGCATACACCTCGAGCGTGCATGGAACGTGATCTGGTTCAGTTCGGTTGGCACGGCGAAGGCGAGACGGTTCCTCGCCGACAGACCCGATGCGATCAGCATCTGCCACAACGACGCACTCATCGGCGATGTCTATGTCAACCACGGCCTGTTGCAAGTGGCGATGAGAGCACGCGGCAATTACTTCTGGCGGATGATTCGGAATCCCGTGCACCTCTTCACGGCAGCCCGTGACCGCGTGCGATACCGCGGCTCCACCCACCGCGCCGTGGTCGCCCTCACTGAACTCGAGGCTGAGTTGCTCGTGTCGACCTACGGGCGTGTGCGTCCACCTATCCGGGTGATCCCCAATGGCGTCGACACTGAGATGTTCACACCTGCCACGTCTGAGGAGCGAGCCGCCGCGCGTGCGGAGATCGGCCTGCCAGAGGAGCTGATGCTCGCACTGTTCGTGGGCCACGAGTTCGAGCGGAAAGGACTGCCGCTCACTCTTGAGGCACTCGTGCACGCCCCGGATGTAGGCCTCGTCGTGGTCGGCGGCACAACCGCGATCATCGAGCAGGCCGAAGAGCTCGCGCGGCGCTACGGAGTCGCCGACCGTGTTGCATTCGTCGGCAGCCACCGGAATGTGGTGTCGTTCTACCACGCCGCCGACGTATTCGTACTGCCGAGCTACTACGAGTCGAGCGGCCTGGTCTTCCTCGAAGCGCTCGCGTGCGGGCTACCCGTCATCGCGACACGGGTTGGAATCGCCGCTGAGCTCATCATCGATGGCGACACCGGATACCTCGTCGAGCGCGATTCCGCAGTGATCGGCGCTCACATGCACGCGCTCTCACAGCGCGATCTCTCCGAGTGGCGCGAGCGGGCCCGTCGTATCGCTGAGCATCATGGGTGGGCGGCGATCGCCGACCGCTACCTCGCTCTACTCACGGAGCTGCGCGAGCAGAAGCGGCAGCGATGACCACCTCGTTGCGCATCCTGCATGCGATCCGCTCCGACGGCTTCTCAGGAGTTGAACGCTTCGTGCTCCGCCTCGCGCACCAGCAGCGCATCGATGGGCACGAGGTCGCGGTGATCGGCGGTGCTGCCGAGCCCATGTGCGAAACGCTCGACCATATCGGGGTTCCCCACACGCCCGCGGTGCACACGCGTGACGTCGCACGCGCCGTCCGCCGACTCGCGCCGGGATTCGATGTCGTCAACACCCACATGACCGCCGCTGAACTCGGCGCGGTGTCCGGCCTCGCCGGACGCCGTCGCCGCCCGGCTGTCGTCGCGACACGGCATTTCGCAAGGCCGCACGGCCGGATCGGTCCGATACCGGTGAGCCTGCTCGTGCGGCCCCTTATCGACGCCCAGATCTCGATCAGCCGCGCGGTCGCGTCGGCCATCGACGGGCGGAGCACGGTGGTGCACTCTGGGGTGGACTCACGACCGCTGCGTGAGGATCTTCCTCGCGAGCGCGTGGTGCTCATGGCTCAGCGGCTGCAGCCGGAGAAGCACGGGCACATCGGTATCCGTGCATTCGCTGCGGCGGGGCTCGCCGACGCCGGGTGGACCCTCGAGATCGCGGGCCAGGGTTCCGAGCAGGCCGCGCTCGAGGCGTTGACCGATGAGCTCGGCGTCGGACATGCGGTGCGATTCCTCGGCTACCGTGCCGATCTGCCCGAGATCATGGATCGTGCAGGGCTGCTCATCGCGCCGTGCCCGGTCGAGGGCCTCGGACTCACGGTGCTCGAGGCGATGGCGGGGGGTCTGCCGGTCGTCGCTGCCGGCGCCGCGGGCCATCTCGACGTGTTCGAAGGACTCGAGGATCGTTGCCTGTTCGACGCTGACGACGTCGACGACGCCGCACGACGGCTACGGCACCTCGCCGACGACGATGCTGATCGGTCGACGCTCAGCGTCGTGTTGCACTCCGTGCAGCAGCGACGCTTTTCGTTGGCGACCCAGTCGGCCGGCACGGAGCAGGTGTACCGAAGCGTGCTGCGCTGACGACATCCCCAGGCGCTGACGCGCTTGCGGTACGACGCCCGTCACCGATCCCGCTCAGCGGCGATGCGCTCGGCCAGTTCGAGATACCGGCGAGCGATGTCTGCCCAGCTCGACCCGGCGACGCTCGCACGCGCACGCTCCCGCCATGGCCCGAGATCCTCGGCGGCGAGCTGCTCCAGCCGGTCGGCGATCTCTCGAGCGTCGTGCCCGACGAGGAACCCGTTCTCGCCGTCCTTCACGAGTTCGGCCGCCGCGCCTACGCGGGTCGCGACGACAGGCAGCCCGCTCGCGAGCGCCTCGAGGAAGACGAGCCCGCTCGACTCGTAGTGGCTCGGCAGTACGAACATGTCGGCTGCGGCGAGGAACGATGGCATGTCGCCGCGCTGACCCACGAAGAGCACACGATCGGTGACGCCGAGTTGCGCTGCGGTCGCCTTCGCCTGATCGAGCTGCCGCGTATCGCCGCCAACGACCATGAGCAGCACGGTGGGCGCGGCCACCATCGCCTCGAGCACGATCGGCAGGCCCTTCCGGCCGAACTCGTGTCCCACGAACACGGCGACACGATCCTCGTCGTCGAGCTGGAACCGTTCGCGCGCTTCGCGGCGCTCGAGGTCGGTGGGCGGATGGAACTGCTCGAGGTCCACTCCGTTCGGGATCACTGTGATCGGCGGGAGCACTTGGCCGTAGGTACGTGTCAGCACCCCGATCTCGGCGTCGCTCAGCACGACGATGCGACGGTGGATGCCTGAGCGGTAGCGGATCAGGTCGCGCATGTGCGTGAAGATGTGCGTCGGGTCGCGCAAGAATCGCAGCGTCGGGTTGCCTCGCGCCCGCATGGCGGCAAGCAGCACCCCGTGGTTCACGTAGACGTCGCCGACCATCGCGTTGTTGTGGCAGATCGATACCGCATCGGGCCGGTCGGCGAGGAAAGCCTTCGCGCGACGGGTGCCGATCAGGCTGAACCACACCATTCGCTGCGCTTGCGCGATCCGCGCGGTGCGCCATCCACGAACTCGCACCTCGCGCAGTCCTCGCGCCGCCGAATAGAACGTGAAGTTCTCGACCTCCACCCCGAGCGCCCGCAACTCCCGATCGAGGTTCCAAGCGACCCCGGCGATGCCGCTCCCTTGGCCGACGAACGGCACGATCTGCACGATGCGCATCAATCCTCCCGGCACCACGATATCGGCCGCGCAAGCCCCTCACGCTCAGCGTCTTCGGCGTCGGCTACCCTGAATCGTCTACCTCGCGGACGGAGCCGAATGACCGATCTCGTCGTTGTATCGCTCGAGGGCTGGGATGCGGTTTGGCGGCGCAACCAGCACCTCGTCGCCGGACTCCTCGCCCGCGACCCCGCGTTGCGCGTGCTGTTCGTCGAGCCACCTGCCGACCCGACGCACGACCTCCGCTCGAAGCGTCGACCGCGTGTCGGCGCAGGCCTGAGCGAGATCGACGGTATCGCACCGGGTCGCCTGCACCGGTTGCAGCTGACCAAATGGATGCCTCGGCGGTTCGATCCCCGCACCGACCGCCGGCTTGCTTCGGGCATCGTTCGCGCGGCCGCACGTCTCGGCATGCGGCATCCACTGCTCTGGATCAACGATCCCGGCATGGCGGTCCTCGCAGAGAGCACGGGCTGGCCCATGCTCTACGACATCACCGACGACTGGCTTGCCGCTGACCGCCCCGCCGCCGAGCTGGAACGGATCGTCGGTACCGAGGCGTCGCTCATGCGACTCGCCCGTGTGGTCGTCGTCTGCTCGCCCGAGCTGGTGCGGCGCAAGCAGGTGGTGCGACCAGTGACGCTCATCCCCAACGCGGTTGATGCCGTCGCCTATCGTCGGCCGGTGGCCCGCCCGCACGATCTGCCAGGGGGGCCGGTAGCGCTCTATCTCGGCACCGTGCATCGCGATCGCATCGACGTCGCGCTCTGCGCGGCGACGGCGCGCGCAATCGGGCCGGATGCCTCGCTCGTACTCGTCGGCCCGAACGTGCTCTCTCCCGGCGACGACGAGCTGTTACGCCTTGCCGGTGTCGTGCTGCTCGGCCCGCGACCGCGGGAGGAGGTGATCGGCTACCTGCAGCACGCCGACGTGCTCGTGGTTCCGCACGTCATCACGGCCTTTACCGACAGCCTCGATCCGATCAAGCTCTACGAGTACCAGGCCGTCGGCCGGCCGGTCGTCTCGACGGCGGTCGCGGGTTTCCGCGACGTCGACGATCCGCGCGTCACAATCGCTGACGGCGGCGAGTTCGTGGATGCCGTTGCGGCGGCGCTGCCCGCTAAGTGGCGATTTCCCGCGCATGTCGGCGGGCCGGTGGTCGATTGGAGCGAGCGCGTGGACGCGATGGAAGTCGTGCTGCGGAGACTGGAAGACCCGACGATGAAGGAACTGCGGTGGCATTTTTTCATCGACGGCGAGACAGCTGCGGCGGCCGAGAACTGGGATCCGGACCTCGAGCCTTCGCGTTTCGCTTCGGGCATCGGACACAACCTCCTCGAACTCGGAGTCCGGCTTCGCCAGCGCGGCGCACCAATCACGATCGGTAGCCGAGTGCCGGCCGACTCGAGCCTCGTTGTCTACTTTCAGCACGCCTGGACGAGAACCGCCGAGCTGCGGCTCGCGCAGCGCACAGCCCGATATCGCACGGCGCTGATCCGAAGCGATGCCCCACTCTGGTATCGAAATCTCCTCACTGCCGACTTGGTCGTTGTTCCGAATCAGGCGGGCATACGGATCTGGTCTGAACGGACGAGTTCGCAAGTGATCCACTTGCCCGCGCTCCCGCAGCGAGGCATCGTTGTGCGTGACCCCCAGCGCGTCGGCATCCGAACCGTCGAGTTCAAGGGAAATCCGGTCTCGGTGCCCGAGACTCTGCGCGACCCACGCCTGCGTGACGCGCTCGCTGGTCTTGGAGCCGAGCTCATTGTGGATGTCCCGGGCAAGACCGACGGTAGCGACCAGCGGTGGCACGACTTCAGCGCGGCCGATGTCGTGCTGTGCCTCCGCGATGCGGCGCCGGGGGACTCGCTCCTGAACAAGCCGGCCACCAGACTCATCAACGCCTGGCGTGCGGGGGCGATCCCCCTAGTCGGTGCGGAGCCCGCCTACCTCGAACTCGTTCGGGATGGGATCGACGGCTTCGTAGTACGAGATTCGGCCAACATTATTCGCGTGATCGAACGATTGATCGGCGATCCTGGGCTGGAGCGCGCCGTTCGAAACGCCGTGATGGAACGTGCCATGGCATACGAGCCGGACGCGGTGCTCGACGAATGGGTCATGGCTCTCACCGAAGCAGCGGGGGGTCGACGCACCTTCGCCGATACCACGATGCGTCGCGTACAGGCAATGGCGCAGTACGGGATACTTGTCGCCCGCGGCACATTAGGGCGACTGCGCAGGCGGTTCGTGCGCATGTGACGGGCCCAGCAGACGCCTCCCGGCCGAACTGATGTCGAACCGAGATCCAGAGTGGGCTGCACTACTCTGGGCTTCGGTACCTCACTGGCGGATAGGGAGCTTCAACCGAATGGCGCAGACAACGATCGCGATCGTCAACAACAGCCGCGAGACGTTCACGCCGGTGGTGAGTGGTGCCATCGCGACCTGCGTGCTCAACGTGGGGCGCGCCGCGATCAGCGAGGGTTACGACTGCCCGGTCATCACGCGTGCAGCCATCGGTGTCGACGAGTACGAGTGGCCTGACTTGCGGTTCGTGCGAGGGATAAAGTGGCCGGCACCATTGCCGGCCAAGCTGCTTCGTATTCGCCGTCGGTTGAACGGCTGGCGGGCACCGGATCAGTGGGTCTACGCACGCGATGTGCTCGCTGAACTCAAACGGCTCCGCCCGCAGGTCGCAATCGTGAACAACGACCCCGAGGTCGCGGTGTTTCTCAGCAAGCGCCTCCCTTCGGTGCAGGTCGTCCACTGGTTCCACAATCTCGAGATGTCGAGTGATCGGTTCCGTCGCCACTATGCACGTGACCGCAAGCTCCGCTCAGTGGCGGTCAGTGCCTATGTTGCGCGCGCGATCGAGCAGGTCTACAAGCTGCGCCCGTTCACGGTGTCGACCGTACTCAACGGTGTCGATACCGAGCAGTTCGGAACCGAGCGCACCTCGCCTCTCCCGACCATCGGCTTTGTCGGACGGCTTTCTGTGGAGAAGGCGCCCGACACCCTGGCGGATGCCTGCGTCCGCGTTGCGGAACGAGGGACCCGCTTCCGTCTGCAGATTGTCGGCGACACGAACTTCGGGTTCTCGAGCGGCAATCCGTATTACGACCGACTGAACGCGCGTATTGCCGACCTCGAGCGGCACGGCATCGAGGTCGTTCGCACCGGTCATCTGGAGCGTGGACAGATCCCGAGTGCACTTGCGGCGAGCGACATCCACGTCACTCCATCACGCTGGGATGAGCCTTGCGCGCTGACGATTCTCGAGGGCCTCGCCAGTGGGCAGGCTGTGGTCGGAAGCTCCACCGGAGGCACACCCGAACTGATCGCTGGGGCAGGATTCCTCTTCCCCCGCGATGACGCGGAGGCACTCGCTGATGTGCTCGACGAACTCATCCGCGACCCGGAGGCGAGGGCGTCATGGGGCGTACGGGCACGCCAACGTGCGGAATCGCTCACGTGGGCGAGGACCTGGAATGGTCTCGCGAGCGCCGCGGGACTCCTCGGCACCGAGGCGAGCTGAGCCATGCACCTCGCATTCGTCTTACCCCTCGGCGAGTACTACAGTCCTCAATGGGCAGGCGCCATCGCGACCATCACACGGCACCTGGCGGGTGAACTGCAACGATCAGGGCATTCGGTCACGATCATCACACCCGACGATGGACACGAGGTCTTTCCAGAGGGTCAGGTCGTTCGTCTCCACCACGGTTCGGCGCATCCGATGCCAACGCTCTTGCGCAAGGCGAACACTGCGCACGCGCGCCTTAACGGATGGACGTGGCACGACTACGGCCCCTACCTTCGCGGAGTCAAGCGAGCACTCCGGTCCGTCTCGCGGCCGATTGACGCCATCGTGGTGGCGAACGACCCAGGCACTGCCCACCGGTTGGATGCCGCGGGCCTCGCGCGGCACACTGTGCTTTGGCTGCACAACAGGCTGGAAGGTGCGGAGACTCGGCCGTTCGCAACGCTCTCTGACCGCGTCGCGGTTGTCGCCGTGAGCCAAGCCGTTGCGGAATGGACGACGGAACGATATCTTCCCTCGAAGCGGATCGAGGTGATCTATAGCGGAGTCGACCACGAGCGGTTCCGCCCGCGTGCTGCCTACCTCGAGGTCCGCGATCCGGTACGCGTGATCTCACACGGGCGTATTGATCCCAACAAGGGGCATGAAATCGCCGCGGCGGCGGTGGCGCAACTCCGCGAGGCGGGGCTCCCAGTGGAGATCACCCTCATCGGTGATGTGCGCACGTTCGGGTATAGCGCCGACGATGCGGAAGCGTATGCGCGCAGCGTGAAAGCGGCGATGGAATCCGCCGAGGGGGTCATGCTCGGCTGGATGCCGCACGATGCTCTTGCCGACCAGATCAGGCAGCACGACGTGGCATGCGTCCTTTCGCGTGTAGACGACCCCTTCCCGCTCACAAGCCTCGAAGCCATGGCCTCGGGCTGTGCGATCATCGCCACAAGGCGTGGGGGCATCCCTGAGGGCGTCGGCAACGCCGGGGCGCTCGTCGATGCCGATGCCCCCGACCAGGTCGCCGCAGTGCTCGAGGAGTGGGTGCGTGATCGCCGTCGTCTCGCGACGATGAAGCTCGCGGCCACGGAACGCGCGAACGAATTCACCTGGTCTGGGACTACCGCATCACTACTCAGACTCCTCGGCGAGTAGAGAGTAGACGGGGATTGATCGATCGTCGTGCCTGCACTGTCCAGGTGCGGCGACAGTCAGTCGCGGGTGCTGCTCAGGACGCGCCGCAGTTCATTGCCGATCGGGTCGGTCCGCTGCGGCGGGGTCGGTCGCCATCCCGCACTCCTCAGCATGGCTCCCGCCCCCCAGACGACCCCGACGGTCGTCACGCCGAGACGCTGAACTCTGGCTCGCAGGCCCGCGGCACCGCGGACGCTCTGGAACTGCAGGCCCACCCACCTCCGCAGTGTGGATGAACCGATGCCCGCATCGCGCGCGAGCAACACCATATGGTTGCGCCGACCGTACAGCTTGTAGCGGGTATCGAACCGGGCGCCGCGCACGTGGGGGGCGGGTAGATGGTCGACGACCGCATCGGGCGCGAACACCGAGCGCCCCCCCAAGGCCCGCACCCTGAGGAACATGTCCGTGTCTTCGCGGATCGCGGTGCCCGGGTAGTCATCGCGAAACCCCCCGAGGGTCGCAATCATTGACCGACGGAACGCCATGTTCGCGCCGATACCGTGGTCGACGTCGACGAGATCCGGAACATCGGCTGCGAAGCCGTCGGTGAGCGTACCGTCCGGAAGGAGACGACCGATCGGCCGGTCGTACCGATCTTCTCCCGGCAGCCCATTGCAGGTGCGACCGGCAACTGCATCGACATCTTCTGCGGCGAAAGCCGCCTCGAGGGCCGCCTGCCAGCTCCGCCGTACGACCACGTCGTCATCGAGGAATGCGACGAGCTCTCCGCGAACATGCCGGAGTGCCTCGTTGCGCGATCTCGTCATCCACCCGGCCAGTTCGGGTGCGTGGATGTACCTCGCCGTCGGCATGACCCGAGCCGTCTCGCGGGCGTGATCGTCGTGCGAGGCATCCACCACCACGACCTCCGCGCCCGCGTCGAGTTCCGCGGCGAGCGCCGCCAGACACCGCTCGAGGAATGCCTCCCGCTCGTAGGTGACGATGCACACGCTGAGCCGAACTGCCTCGTCCACGACCCCAAGCTCCGCCCGCCCGGATAAATTCGGCTCCGGTCACCGGCGCGATCACCCACGCACCGCATCGATCCTATGCTGGCTGGGTGGACACAGGTGAATCGTCGCTCGCATCGCCGATCCAGCGGGCTCGGGCTTGCTACGTGATCCTCAGTCACAAAGACTGGCGGCAGGTGAGCCGACTCGCGCACGCGATTCTCGCCTCGAGTCCGAATGCGCGTGTGCTCATCGCGCACGACGGTCGCCGCGAGATCTTCCCCATGCATTCGCTCGACGCGCGCATCAAGGTCATCGACCACGGGCTCGCCGCAGATTGGGGTTCATGGGAGCTGGTCGAGGCCATGCTGAGCGCCTTGACCACTGCACGCGGGTGGACCGACCCCGACCTCGTCTGCCTCATCTCAGGTCAGGACTATCCGATCCGGAGACTCGAGCAATGGGAGACCGAGGCAATGGCCGCTGCGAGCTGGCTCGGCTCGGCCGTACCGATCGCGTACAGCCCTCGGTGGGGTCGCCGACGCGGAACCGGTACCGACACCCTCACGCGCTACGAGTACCGATGGTTCCGTACGCCCGCGGCCCGGATCGGCATCCATGTCCCTGGCCGAAGTGGCGAGTTCCTCCGTCGACTCCGTGACGCTGTCGCGTTGCGGGCGGAACCTCTGCTGAGTGTCCGCACTGTCACCCGTGGCCGGGGGGTCCACTGGGGGCTTCGTCGCCTTCCCTCTCCGTTCGGGGCCGCGACGCCGTGCTGGTACGGGAGTCAGTGGCTCGCACTCCGCAGACCGGAGCTCGACGAACTGCTCGATACAGACTTCGGGCCGGGCTCCACCCTGCCGCGCATCTATCGCCGGTCGATCATCCCAGACGAGTCCGCGCTGGTCACCTCGCTCGCTTGGCGGAGCCCGCCTGCTCTCCTCCCGCCGGTCAGCCACACGGTGTGGGACCCGACTCGCGACGAGCCGACGACGTGGACCCTCGACGACCTCGGGACGCTGCTCGCCTCAGGATCCCCCTTCTGCCGCAAAGTCGACCCGGTCGCGAGCGCGAAACTGCTCGATGCTCTCGATCGCGTGATCGTGGCAAGTCGCTGACATCGTCTGAAACGTAGGCACCCCATCATGTGCTGGACTATCGATAGGCGGTGCCCTCGTCCCAGGCGATCGATTCGTCAAGGAGCACCCGATCGCGGTACTTCAGACACAGGGGATGTAGCACGTCGGCGAGCAGTCCGGTCCAGGAGATCGGATAGTCGGAATCCTGTCCCCAGATCCCACCCTTCGATTCGGCCAGGGCGGGGGCGTAGTACTCGAGGCGTCGTTCGACCTCGCGGAGCCACTCACAGGTGAGCGGCGAATGGGACTTCGTGATGAGCGTGCTTTCGGAGGCGATCTGCCGGTAATAGCGTCTCAAGTGGGTGCCGAGGCGCCCTGGAGCTTGGCCTGCCCACGCGGGGTGCGTGAGCCGATTGCCCAGCAGCCATTCGTCAGACGCCCGCAAGCGGTCGAGTGCCGGTCGCCAGGGACTTCGCAGGCGCTTGAGGTCGGAGTACCCGCCGCCGTAGTGGTGCAGGAAGTACGCGCGCAGGTAGTCCGCACGGTGGACGAGAGAGAGATCGTCGTAGGCGGAGGGCAAGGGGTGCGTCGATACCACGAAGCTCGCGAGGCGATCCGGGGTGATCAGCTCAACGGGTGTCAGTGGGTTGATCTCGCGCATCTGCTCCAAGGACGCGGCACGGTTCGGGGTCAGGGGGTTGGTGCCCGTCCAGAAGCACCAGATGACCTCGGGCACCTCCAAGGGTGCGTCATCTACTTCCGGCAGTCGTCGCTCGAGGAACGTGTGCGGATATCGCCCATACCAGAAATCCGAGGGGGAGAGTCGGCTTGTGAGATCGGCCGACGTACGGCTCGCCCAGAGGCTTACCGGATTCCGTGCTTGGAGCTTGTTCCACCGGCGTTGAACCGCCTTCACCGATTCACCGATCCGCACGACCACAGCTTACTGCCGCAATAGTCGGCCACTGCCAGAACAGCCGACCACGTGTTGATGGATCCGTTCCGTCGTCGTGCGCAGACCCCCGGATGGCACCGCTGCGTCGCTAGGATCGCTTCATGTCGCCCGACGCCCTCTCCCCAAGCGTGCCCGTCCTCGCCGCGGTCGGCGCCGTCGGCAAGCCCCGCCGGCGTGACGCGTTCGTCGGCTGGGCCACCCAGGGAGCCCCGACTGGATCGGACTTTCCGTGCCTATTGCGTCGGCATCCGACATGAACATTGTCAGCTTCTCGCTGTTCGTCCCGTATCCGGGTATCCCGCATGCAGGGGGTGAGTTCTACCGGCGCCACATTGACGCCCTCGGGACGCTCGGCCACGATGTTACGATCGTCGCGCCGAGAACCGAACTCAACCTGGAGGGTATCCGCCACACGGATCACCCCGACCATGTCGTGCTCGTCGAATCGCGTATTGGCCGGACGACCCGACTCATCGATCGGGCCGGCCGCTTCATCCTCCCGCACTGGCTGGAACCGAGTCGTCGCTCGGCGATCCTGAAGGATCCGGCCGTCGTCTCACTTATGGGAGGCGCTGACCTGATCGAAGCTCACTGGTCGGAGATGGCGTTTGCACTGCGCGCTGCGCGGGGTTCCACTCCAACGATGCTGTTCGCACATGACATCCTTCTTCAGCGTGAGACGAGATGGCTGCACGCCGCCCTGCACCAGCGAACTCCGAGGAGGATTCTGTGGCGCTCATGGCGAACCGCCTCGGCCGCTGCCACTCAAGGACTTTCATCGAATGCAGCCGACGTCCTCGTGACTCTGAGTGAGAAGGATGCGCGCATCTCAGGACGGTCCCGCCGACGGAGCGCGACCGAATGGGTCGATCCTCCGTTGTGGGAGTCAGGAACGGATCCGAACCCTCGTCAGGGGATCTACCGGCCATCAGCACTGTTCGTCGCCGCATTCAACCGCCGCGACAACGTGGAAGCCGCTGTGTGGCTCCTGAACGATGTCTGGCCGCGAGTTATCGCTGCCATCCCTGACGCAAGACTTGTTATCGCCGGTGCCCACCCGCCCTTGGCTCTTTACGAGATCGCCGAGCAGCTACCTGATGTTGTCGTGACAGGCTACGTCGAGGATCTCGAACCGCTCTATGCGGATGCTGCGCTCGCGGTCGTTCCCTTGCACTCTGGCGCAGGTGTGAAATTCAAGACCATCGACGCGCTCGTGCGCGATCTTCCTGTGGTCTCTACGACAGTCGGCGCGGAAGGCGTGGTCGACGACCGTGGACGACACCCATTCGCGGTCATCGACGAGCCTGCCCGGTTCGCCGATGCGGTCATCGAGATCCTCTCGGGTCGGATCGCGCCCGACCCATGCATCGGTGAGGCATCACGGGAGAAGTATGGGACCGACTCATACGTGCGCAGGTTGAGTGAGTTGATCTCCGTCGCACGATCGGTGCGATGAGAATGCACCAGTCGAGCCGTCGGCCGCTCACTCGCACTTGCGGTGCGGCGCGTTAGTGTCGTCGGGTGAGGATACTTCTGGTGGGGATCGGCTATCGGGGGTATACCGCGACCTACAAGCAGGCATTGACGTCACTCGGACACGACGTCACCTTCTATGTGGGCTTGCGCCAGTACGACTTTCTCACCCGTGCACGGCGCGCGCTAACGGTCAGTCTGCCCCGGGCGTTCGGCGTACAGCGCGACTACCTCTGGTCTGAGCAGTCGCGCTTTCAGGCGTTCGTGCGCCGGAACGTGTCGTCATTCGATCTGGCTCTGTTCGTCAATGCGGAACGGCTGGCGAACGATGAGACGTTGTACGAACTGAGCGGGCTGGCGACGGCATCGGGGGTGTGGCTGCTCGACGACTTCGAGACGCTCCCGCGTTCAGCACTCGATTTCGCCTCCTTCGATCATCGCGCGACCTTCAACCCGAGTGAGGCTCACTCCCTCACTGAGGCGCTGGGCATCGGTTTCGACTATGTTCCGCAAGGTTTCGCTCCCATCGCCGCAGCGCCAGCGCCTGCGACCCCGTCTCGACGACCCCTCGTACTCGGAGCGCCGTACCCGAGCCGGCGTGCTGCAGTACGGGCCTTGGTCGAGGCCGGTGTTGCCGTCGATGTAGTCGGCAGACTGTGGCCGGAATGGGTCTCGCCGTCCGACTGGATCGAGCATCAGGGCGAGGTGAGCCTGGCCTGCTCCATCTCGATCTCGGGTGATGCCAGGATCTGCGTGAACGGCCATCGCAGCCCAGGCACCGGAGTGAGCCCTCGGGTCTTCGAGATCGGCGGTGCGGGCGGGGTGATCGTCAGCGACGGCATTCATGTGCCCGAGTTCTTCGAACAGGGTACGGAAATGATCCACTGGTCGCATGCCGACGAACTGGTGGAGCTGGTCATGCCGTTTCTCCGACAGCCGTCACTGGCGTCAGCCATGGCAGAGCAGAGTCGGCGCCGAACTCTGTCTGAGCACACCATCGCGCAGCGGTTCTCTCAACTGCTGAGCGCTTGGGGATATGCCTGATGTCGAGTCCGACGATCATCCACACCATTACCCCGGGTGACCATTTCTCGCCCCGGACGGGATCGGCGATCCCCACGGTAGTGAACTCGCTGGCCTCCGCGGCGATCGCCTCAGGCGACACCAAACAGTACGTCGTCATCGACGGCTCGACTTACCGGCCGCGCTACGGGAGTGCAGAAATCGTGGAGTACACGGGAGTGCGGGCGCCAAGCGGGTGCACCCGCCGCCTCGACGCTCTGCTCGGAGCGATTGGCGGGAGTCGGCCGGCGACTGCATCGTATTATCGCCCGATAGCCGATGCGGTTCGCGCACTTCCTCCCGGAATCGTCCTCGCTCATAACGCACCGGTGCTGGTCCGGCTGCTCCGAAATACCGACCATAGAGTCGTGCTGTACGCGCACAACGAACTCCTTCGCACCTACTCGCGGGCCGAGGCCGGACGGATGCTCGACGGCGCTGCCGCGATCATCTGCGTGAGCGAATCGCTCGCAAGGTCGACGCGGGCCCGGCTGCCCCGTCAGCTGGCCGATCGTGTCCAGGTCGTACACAACGGGGCGGACACACTCCGGTTTGCCCCACCCGCCCGCGCCGCTCCAGTCGATGCCACTGCCCTCATCCCGTCCGTCAGTCCCGACGGGCGCGTCCGCGTGTTGTTCGTGGGTCGCGTGATACCGGACAAAGGTGCCGAGATCCTAGTCCGAGCCGCGACGATGGTGCGAAGTCGGAATGTGGAGTTCCTCATTGTGGGCAGTGCCGGATTCGCACGGGACGCACCACTCTCGGACTACGAGAGGCAACTCCGACAGCTCGCCGGCGGGAGCGCCGCGAGCATCAGATTCGAGCCTTTCGTCGATCGCCAGTCGCTTCCAACTCTGCTCTCCGACGCTGACGTTTTCGTCGTACCGTCCCGCTGGCCCGACCCGTGCCCGCTCACAGTCGGTGAAGGCCTGGCCTCGGGGCTCCCAATCGTCGCGAGCCGGATCGGGGGTATCGCCGAGATCGTCGCCCCAACGTCCAGGCTCGTACCGCCCGACGACCCGGCGGCGCTCGCCAGGGAGATCGAGTCGCTAGCCGAGGACGCCGAACTCCGACGGTGGATGGGGGCGGAGGCCCGTGCGTGGGCCGAGGCTCACGACTGGGCATGGGCGTGGGGGAACCTCAAGGTCGCACTCGTTGAAGCCGGGCGTCTGCGGTCTTGAACTCAGTCGAGCCGGCCGAGCTCGACGAGCCGGGCGAACTCGGTGCTTGCGGCTCGAACCTCCTCGAATGCCCCCTGTGCCTCGATATGACCATCCTTGAGGAATACCAGAGTGTCGGTATGGCGGACCGTTGATAGCCGGTGAGCCACGATCAGGATCGTCATCGTGCCGCTGAGCCTCGCAAGAGTCTGAGAGATCTGGTGCTCGGTCTCATTGTCCAGCGCGGAGGTCGCCTCGTCGAGCACCAGCACAGTAGGGCGGCGGTACAGCGCACGCGCGATGCCCAAGCGTTGGCGCTGCCCGCCCGACAGGCGCACCCCGCGTTCGCCGACGACCGTGTGAACACCGTCGGGCATGGCCGCGATGACCTCATCGAGCTGCGCCATCGCAAGGGCCTCACGCACACGGGCAACGTCGACTCGATCGGGGTCGATTTCAAATGCCACGTTTGTTGCCACTGTGTCGTTGAACAAGAAGACATCCTGCGGGACGACCCCGAGGCCCGCATACCACGCCGCGAGGTCGTCGGCGATGGGACGGCCGCCGCACTCGATCGAGCCACGGGTAGGCTCCAGCAGCCCGAGCACGAGATCGATCAGCGTGCTCTTTCCAGCCCCGCTCGACCCGACGAATGCGATCGTGGTGTTCCGCGGGATGCGCAGCGACAGATTATCGAGCACCGGTGCATCGGCGTCGGGATATCGGAACTCGACCCCGTCGAGCACGAGGTCTCCGAGATATCGGGCTTGATCGCGGGGCTGCTCGTCGTGTTCGCCGCCGCTCCGAAGCTCTTCGGCTGACGCGAGGAAGATTCGCAACCCCGCCTGCCCGGTGCGCAGAGTTGCGATGTTCGAGGACACCCGGGTGAGGGTGGGCAGGGCGCGGAGCGCGGCCGCTGCGAACACACCCAGCACGACGAGCGCTTGCGCAGGGGTCCCTACCCTGAAGAGGTAGACCGAGATCGCGGCGACTGCGACGACGAACCCGATCTCCAGCGTGTAGCGCGGAATGTCTCCGATGATTCCCATGTCGCGGCCGAGACGTGCACCGCGCAAGCGAGCACTCCGGTAGCCCTGCACGAAGTCTTCGCCGCGTGAGCTGAGTCTGGCCTCCCGGAAGCCGTCGAGACTCGGCAGCAGATACTGCCATGCCACGAGGCTCAGTTCTGCCGATTCCTCGCCGAGTCGAGTCTGTGTACGGCGCAGAACGCGCTGTAGGCCGACCACGAATATGCCGAACACGAGCACAGTGACGATGGTGACGACAGGGTCCGTGATCGCCAGCACCACGGTGATCGCGACTAGCACGGCCAGGTCGGTGCAGATACTGACGACCGCGAGCAGCACCGAGGTCGCCTGCGAGACGGCGTCGTTGACGCTTCGATAGATCTCTCGCAGTCGGCGCGCGCGATGCGCTGCGTACGGGGCGAGGACGTAGCTTCGAAGGAGGGCGGAGGCGGCGTCTGCCGAGACCCGCGATGTGCGCCCCAGCAGCTGCCAGCGGAAGACGATCGACACGAGGCTCTTCACCACGAACAGCACGGCGACCACACCGGCCACGATCGGGATGAGCGTGGTGGGATCGCTCGTGCCGAGGAGGTCCGAGATCACGGCGAGCGCTCCCGAGTCGGTGTCGGCTCCTCCGATGAGCTGCGTGAGCGGCACCATCGCGGCCACGCCCAGCGTGTCGAGTGCGGCGAGCACGAGCGACGCCGCAACGGTCGTCGCAACCCAGACCGCTGGGCGCGCGCCCGCGATCTCGAGCAATCGTCTCAACTGAGAGAAGAGGCCGTCGCCCTGTGCCGGTGTTCTCATCGTTCCCTCGCTACCGCGGCGGCCGTACTGGCCCGGGAATGAGTGTATATGGGTCGCCTCGGTAGGATCATTTCGTGCCGACCGCTCTCCTCGCCGCCCCCGCGCTCATCCTCGCGGCGGTCATGGTCGCGAGCGCCGTCGGAAAAATCCGCCGCCCCGACAATCTTGCCGGATGGGCCGAGCTGGGCGTGCCCGCCGTATTCCGCCACCGATGGCTGCTGCTGTTGCATCCATGGTGCGAGCTGATTCTCGGTCTCGCGCTGGCGTTGTTCGGGGGACTGCTCGGCTTGCTCGCTGCGCTCGCGTGCGTCGTGCTGATGGCTGCCTACACTTTGTTGATCGGCCGCGCCTGGTCGAAGGCGCGGCAGACCGGCACTGATGCCACCTGCGCCTGCTTCGGTGAACTTGCACCGGTCACCCGGGTAACCGTGATGCGCAATGCCTGGCTCTTGTTGCTCGCGATGCTCACAGCGTCCACGATCTGGGTGGCGCCGCTCTTCGGCGGCGTGCTCGCCGCGGTCGGCACCGAATGGGGCTGGGTCGTTGCGCTCGGAGCAGCGGCCTTCACCGCCGCGGTCACTGTCTGGCGCAGTCCTGAAGAGAAGCAGGGCTCACCGTCGAACGCCCTGGCCGGTGACGAACTCGACTACGTGCGTACTCGCACTCCAGCAGTTCCGGTGACGCTCGGCGATGGCACTGCTGCCAATCTGCGTGATCTCTCGAGCACACGGCCGGTCCTGCTGCTCGCGGTCTCCGAGACCTGCGTCCCCTGTCTACCCGTGATCGAACGCGTCCCAGAATGGCGTGCGCTGCTGCCTGAGGTTGACGTGCGGATGCTGGTGACCCTGCTGCCTGCCGACAGTGCGGTCACCGAACTCGAGCACCCGCAGTCGCTGCACGACCCGGAGGGCAACGTGCGCGCTTCGATCGCCGATTGGGGCACACCTGCCGCTGTGCTGCTCGGCATCGACGGCCTGCTTGCCGGCGGTCCTGAGGTGGGCACTGACGCCGTCGCAGCCTTCGTCGCCGACATTTACGAGAGCCTGCACGATGAGCGCCCTCCAGGTGAAGGATCTCCGGCCCGATGAGGTATGCGCTTGCGCCAGACGTCGGCTTCGAGGCCTTCGGTGATGCGATCTATCTCGCACCGTTGCCTGACGGGCCGATCCTCGTGCTCGACGGCGTCGCTGCTGTGATCTTCAACGAGGCGACGCAGTATGACCGGGAGCAAATCGTCCATCGGGTCATGACACAGGTCGACGGACCGGTCGACGAGATCGCATTTCATGTGAGCGCGTTCCTCGAGGACCTCGCCGCACGTGGCCTGCTCGTCGAGGGGGCACCGTGATGATTGCGAACGTGGATCGAGCGCCGTGGCGCGAGCGTGTCGCGGACTGGTGGGCGGATGCCTGGCGTTGGTCGCTCCTGGCTGCTGGCACAGTGGTCGCCACCTACCTCTTGCTGGAACGCGCGGGCAATGGGGCGCTCGTGAACGGCATCGTGCTCGCGGCGCTCGTCGTCGGAGCCGTGCTCACTATGTCGAAGCCGCTCGCGATCGCACTGATGGCGATGCCGGCGCTCTTCGTCGCCCAGCGAGCGGGTATTGGCGGAGCCGATATCTCTGCGTCGGATGTCGCCCTCGCGGCTGCGTTCGGAACCGCGCTGCTGCTGGGCCACCGGCCCTACAGTCGCGAGTTGCGAGCAATGCTGTGGTTCAACTTCGGCTACCAATTCGCGACCCTCACCACGGTGATCGTCAACCCGTTCTGGCAGAACACCGTCGAATGGTTTCATGCCTGGCTGCTGATCTCGGGCGCACTGATCGTCGGCTGGGCGATCGGTCGGGCTGGCTACGCGAGGTGGGCCTTCACTGCGATGCTGGCTGCCGGGTGCGTGCTTGGCGCCGGAACGGTGATCTCAGGCGTCATCCAGTACGCAGGAGGCAACTTCGGTCCGGTCTACCCGCAGATACCGTGGCCGATGCACAAGAACTTCGTCGGTACTGCGCTCGCATTCGTCGCGCTGATCGCGTACGTGCATCCGCCGTGGGCGGGTCTCTCGACCCGGTGGACGCGCCCGGCGCTCTGGCTGCTGCTCATTGCAATCGCGATGAGCCAGTCGCGCCAAGCGTGGATGGGGCTCGTCGTCGCGGCGATCGTGATCGCACTACGTCGTGGCGGCCAGTCGAAGGTGCTGCTGGCGCTCGCGGTACCGGCAGTGTGGCTCGCGGTGTCGATGGTTCTCGAACAGCTCGATTCACAGAACCGGCATAATTCGACATTCCAGCGGCTCGAATGGTTCCGCGAGGTGTACGCCTACTGGAAGCACGCACCGATCTTCGGTCACGGTCTGCGATTCTGGTATGTCGACCCGACGCTGCCATACCAACCGCCGCAGGCCGAGCTCGAAGTGGTCGCCTCCGCGGGTCTCGTCGGGCTCGCTGCGTTTGCGATCATGTGGGTCGGGTTCACGGTCGTGCTCTCGCGCGTCGACCGGGTGTACGGCACACTTGCCCTCGCGGCCGTGTTGAGTCGCATCGTTCAGTCGCAATTCGACCTGTTCTGGGTCGGCGTTCAGACCTCGGTGCCGTTCGTCATCGCCGGCATCTGCCTCGGCGCCATGGCACTGCGGCAGTCCGCGGATGCCTCGGAAGCCACAGGCGCGGGATTCGCGCCACCAGCTGATCAGCGCGGACTCTCAATCGCACTGCCCTACGATAGAGCAGTCGGCCGCCCGGTCGGCGGACGCTGACACCCAGGGGGGCGCATGGAACTGCGCGACTACCTTCGCGGATTGCGCCGTCACTGGTTGGCGATCGCCTTGATGACCCTGCTCGGCGTCGGCACAGCATACGGTTGGTCACTGCTGCAGACGCCCGTCTACGAGGCGACTGCGAGTGGGGTCGTTCAAGCGAAGACGGCGTACGACGACGGGCAGCTCTTCAACGATGAAAGCACCGCCCGCACGAAAGTGCCGACACTGCTCGACATGGCGGGGTGGAAAGAAGTCGCGGAGCGTGCGATCGATGAATTGGGGCTCACGGTGAGCCCCGAATCGGTCGCAACGCGGATCACCGTCGAGAATCCGGACGGCACCGCCATCATCAGGGTCACCGCCAGAGCGAACGCTCCGCAGGAGGCCGCGGCCCTCGCCCAAGCGTGGATCGATGCGTTGGCCGCGACGGTCACAGCCGTCGACGGTGATGACTCTCCCACCGACATCAGCATCTACGCCGCAGCCGCGGCCACCGTGCCGAGCACGCCGGTCTTTCCGGACACACGCACCGCCCTCATTGTCGGCGGTGTACTCGGCCTCGGTGTCGGCGTCGCATTCGCGTTGATTCGCACCGGGTCCGACCGGCGCGTCAGGGCGACCGACGACGTCGAAGCGAAGCTCCACGTTCCGGTCATGGGGATGATTCCCGCCTCCGCAGCAGTTCGCGGTACAAGCGCATTGCTGACTGGCAGTGCCGACGAGCACACCTTTCCGATCGCGGAGGCACTGCGTTCGCTGCGTACGAATCTGCGATTCATGGATGTCGATAATCCGCCGCGGAAGATCGTCGTCACCAGTCCGTTGCCCGGCGACGGCAAGTCCACCATCGCCTGCAACCTCGCACTGACGCTCGCGCGCAGTGGCGAGCAGGTGGTGCTCATCGACGGCGACCTCCGCCGCCCGATGGTGGCGTCCAACCTCGAGCTGCCCGGGGATGCCGGCCTCAGCGATGTGCTGGCAGGCCGTGCTCTGCTTGCCGATGTGCTCCAACGCACTCCGCACGACACGAACCTGCTCGTGCTCGCGGCCGGGACGATCCCGCCGAATCCGAGTGAGGTGCTCGGATCCGACCGTATGCGGCAGTTGCTCGACGACCTCGCGAAGCACGCGACCCTCATCATCGATGCGCCACCGCTGCTTGCCGTGACCGACGGTGCTGTGCTCACACAGCAGGCCGATGGGGCGATCCTCGTTGTGAGCGTCGGAAAGACCAACTACGATTTCGTCGAGCGAGCGCTCGACGCATTGCGCAAGGTCAACGGCCGTGCACTCGGGCTCGTGCTCAACAAGGTGCCGTTGAAGGGCAGCGATGCTTCGCCGTATCACGCGGCCGCCTACGTGCAGGCGTACGTCAGTGACCCGAGCTCGACTCGATTGCCGGGTCGCACGCAAGCCGAGTCGGCGTAAGCCACGCCGACACCCAATACCGCTCGGCGAAATACGCACGGCCCCGTTACGCACGGCACCAGCCCCGTTAAGGGGGGTACCTGGCTGTATCGCGCGGGCTCACCTGTGGGATACCATTTCAGAGTCATCGCTCCACATCGACGTCCAACCCGAGCCCAGAAAGACGCGAGTCCATGGCAGAAATCGAACGATCCGAGCCGAACGGCGTCAGCCGTCGCACCGTGACGAAAGCTATGGCGTGGGCTGTGCCCGTCGTGGCTGTGTCCGTGACCGCGCCCATGGCATCTGCGAGCGCTCCGCCGCCGCCCACCGTCGACTGGTCGGGCGCGTGTGGCACGACCGGTTCCAGCGCGAAGGGCTGCGGTCCCAAGAATCCCGGAGACAGCTTCAACCATCTGCAGGTGCCGGTCACGCTCTCGAATCCCACCCCGGGCGCCGTGATCTTCCAGATCACGGGCTTCGGAATCGTCAACGGCAATGTGGCCCCGGGTGTCGGAAACAACAGCCCTGGTGTCGAGAACGTCTACACCGACAACGGCACCAATGACAACTGCAACCCGATCGTGGGAACCGAAGCGAGTTGCAGCAACCAGAACGCGGGCAATCCCACCACTGGCAACGTGCTGGTGCCCGCGGGCGGGACGCTGCAGATCTGGGTCTACGGCAAGGGCAGTTCCAGCGCATCGAACTTCAGCGCGAGACTCACCTATCAGTTCGTCGACAAGGCGACGTGCACCGTGATCTCCACGGGCAGTTCGCCGTCGCTGGGGGCTATTTCTCCGGCCAACTGCTGACAGAGTTCGTCAGCGTCAGATCCAACTGAAG
>NZ_JBSHJY010000031.1:0-36391 GCF_053619715.1 Agromyces sp. NPDC055520
AACTCGCTCGGGTAAGGCTTAGGCACAGCAACATCCTTCCAGCCCGCCCCGAAGAGCAAGCCAACTCAGATGTCACCTACTCGTGCAGCAGACCCCATCCTGTCGCGTGGAGAGTGGCTACCCTGGGACGTGCTCGGGGCGGCCTTCTTCGGTTCTTTCGCTGTCTGGAGCCGCAGACGGCCTGTGCTGGAAGGAAGGGCATCCCTGTCCTGAACGGATTGACCGTTGGCGTGCCAAGCGAGCGCAATCTCCTCGCACGCCTGGGCGCTCCGTCCGTATGAGGATCCGTAACGGTGGGCAGCGTCCCCGTCACTTGCTCGTTGCCAGCCCCAGCGGGCGAGCGTGAATGCTCTACGGCTCCCGCACATGCCCGACGCCGGAATGTGCTCTCTACGACGTCAGGCCGGGATCTCGCGGGCTCACTTCGCCCATGAGGCTCGGCACTTTGCCATACTCTGTCAATGTCTGGAATAGCGTTGGCCGCCGAGGTGGATGGAGGCTGCTTGTGGCCGTAAGTCATGACGCGTCGGCGAGCGCGCTGGGCTACCTCTATCAGGTCGACTGGGCCCTGCTCGAGATCCTGCGTTCGGGGCCTGATCGGCCGGACCAAGCGCTCATGCTTGAGAAGCTAGATGACGTCTCGTGGCAGGTCGGAGATGACCCAGAGACTTTGCTCCAATTGAAGGACCATAGCGCAGGGGCTCCTGCCATCGGAGATATGAGCGACGACATCTGGCGCACGCTCGGCGTGTGGATGGACGACGCGAAGTTCGTCGACGACGAAGGACCGACCTTCTGGTTGATCTCGACCGGCAGGTTCCAGTCCGGGTCTGCGCTCAGCCTTCTCAGCACCGATGACAGAAACGAGCAATCCGCGAAGAGCCAACTCGACGCGGCGGCGGAAGTCTCGACCGCGAAAGCGACGGCGAAGCGGAGGAAGCAATGGCTGGCCCTCTCTGATGCAGAGCGGGTGAGCCTGATCGGCCGGATCACCGCCGTAGACGCCGAAGTTCGGATAGGCGCCATTGGCGACGAGATCAGACGCGTGCTGTACTTCATCGCACCCGCGGACGACTCTCGGTGGCAGATCTTCGAGGAACGTCTCTTCGGATGGTGGCACGCGGTCTCCGTCGACATGCTGTCCGGGTATCGCGGCCCGATAACGGCGCTGCAGGTTCGCAGCTACATCGAGCGCCTGAGAGATGAGTTTTCGGCAGACAATCTGCCCACGTCCGTCGTGCTCGGGCCCGAGGAACGAGCGGCCGCTGTCAACGATCATAAGGACCGCGTGTTCGTCCATCAGCTCGGCTGGGTGCGGGTTCACCCTCGCCAGATCGAGTTGGCAATTCTCGACTTTCATCGAGCTGTGGTTCAGACGACGGACTGGGCGGACAGGAGTTTGATCGAGATGAGTGAGTTCGACAGCTTCAAGACGAACCTTGCCGATGAGTGGGAGCAGGCCTACTACGCGATGCTTGCAGAGGTACCCGAAGGTGCATCCGACGACCTCAAATCGGCACTCGGACGCGAACTGTTCAACAAGCTACGGGACGCAGTGGGCCTGTCGATTCGACGGTCGTACAGCGAACCGTTCTACCGGCGTGGGGTCCAGTACGAGCTGGCTGACGAAGCAGTCTGCGGTTGGCACCCGGATTTCGGTGAGCTTGTCAAGAGTCTTACGACGGAGGATCGGTGACCATCTCAGCCGACCGTTTGATGGAGCTCCCGAATTGGTCCACGCGATCCAGCTCGGCCGCGTCGATGCTCAACCCCGCCCTGATATCGCTGTGTGTAGCGGCGGCTGCAATTCGATTCGAAGACGAGGCGGGCGAGCGCATGCCATGGGAGCTCAGCTTTCTAGTCCCTCCGATGGCGCTGCACCGCGACACCCGCGAAATGCTGCCCAACCGGGTCGACTCTCACATGCCGCGATGGGTCGAGAGAAACCCCGTCCTCCACGCTGGCCTGTCTGCTCGAGCACAAAGCATGAGCCCATTTGTGCGAGAAGGTCTGCGCTTCGGGATTCGTGCAGAGGCGCTCAAGCTGCACGATGATGCCACGGTGTCCGGTCGCATCCTGGGCAAAGTGAATCGCGATGCGGATGCCGAGTTGACTGCGATCATTCGGGCATCCAGCTTCCTCGGCCGGTGGTTCGGGCACATCGGCGATCAGGCAACGGTGTATGGCGTCTTGGGTGTGACACCATGACACCGTGCAGCTTCTGAGTATCGCGATCTATCACGCTGACGGGCGGAACAGAACGGTCGACTTCCGTCCCGGCGCTCTGAACGTGGTCCTGGGGAACTCCCGTACTGGCAAAACGGCGCTCCAGGACATCGTCGACTTCACACTCGGTCGGGACGACGTGAAGATGCCGCCTGGCATCATCGGACGCACGGTTTCCTGGTTCGGCACCTTGTGGTCTCTCACGCCCGGAGGCGCTCGTGTCTTCCTTGGCAGGCCCGCCGTTTCTCACGGGGCGAAAGAGACGTCCCTAGCATTCATCAGATTCGGAGGCGCTGAGCTCGGTATTCCCGACGCCAAGGACCTGGTGGTGAACACGGACTCAGAGTCACTGCGAGCACAGGTCGGAGCACAAATAGGCCTAAGCGATGTGGAGATTGAGCCGCGCGAGGGATCGATACAAGGCTCGTTCGCAGTTGGTCTTGGCGCGAGCGCCTTCTACTGCTTTCAAGGCCAACACGAGGTGGCCAATCGAACTCTCCTGTTCCACCGTCAGGAAAATCCAGGTGTTGCCCAGACGATCCGCGACACCCTGCCGTACTTCCTCGGCGCCATCGACGGAGATCAGGCGCACAAGCGCTCGGAGTTACGGGCAGCTAGCCGCGCACTCCGCGCAGTTGATTCCCGCCTTTCGTCGACGCTGACAGAAGAGAGCGAGCGCGACGGCCAGCTCCGGTCATTGCTGAAGCAGGCGTATGCCGTTGGGCTTACGGATGTAGAAAGCGTTGAGTCCCGGGAACTGCTACTCGGGCTCCTGGAGACACTCCGCCATGACGTCACGCCACCGGGAGAACTGCAGGCGGCCGAAGAGGCTCAAGCGAGAGTGAAGGAGCTCCGCGATCGGCGCACCGGGCTCCGCCAAGCGCTCGGGCAGGTATTGGATGACCGCGCCTTCGTTCTGGACTCGGCCGCCGGGGCGTCCGGCTATGGGAAGGCCCTAGGTCAGCAGGTGGGCCGTCTTCGAAGTATCGGCCTAGTTGCGGACGCCCCGGACGGAGTTGTTGCCGGCGACCATTGCCCAGTTTGTAGTCAGGTGCTCCCAGGGAGTGACCCGACCCCCCGACTACTCGCACAACGGCTGAGTTCGCTGCGGCAAGAGATTGAGACACTTGCACTCGCGCAGCCCGCGCGCGAGCAAGCGCTACGGGATCTCGGCTCCACCGCCGAGGATCTCCGCGGCCAGCTCCTTGAGGTCGAGTCAGCTCTGGCGGCAATGCAATCGGCGGGAGCCGGAGACAGAAGTATTGACCCCGGACGGCGAGAGTTCGTACGTGGACGCATCGATGCGACGCTCGAGGACCATGACCCCAATGACGCCGAAGCGCTGGACCGTCTGCGCGCATCAAGAGAAACACTTCGACTTCGTGTCGAGGCGCTGCAAAACGAGCTTGACGCGGCAGCGGCCGTCGATAGGCTCGCATCGCTTCTTGCGGCCGTAAATCGGAAGATCACGCACTATGCGCAGCGACTCGAACTCGAACACTCCGAGCGGAACGTTTGGCTCGATAGTGCACGCCTCACAATCATGGTGGATTCGGTTGAAGGTGCAGTTCCCTTGGCGGCGATCGGCAGCGGCGCAAACTGGGTTGGGTACCATCTCGCGGCTCACCTCGGCCTACACGAGTTCTTCGTTGAGAACGAACGTCCCGTTCCCCGTGTCCTGATGATCGACCAACCGTCTCAGGTCTTCTTTGCCGCCAGCCGAGCGCGTGCGGAAGGCAGCGATGACGAGCATGCGGTGCGTCAGATGTTTGAGTTGCTGTGGTCGTTCTGCGCTGAGTTGGCTCCGAACTTCCAGATCATTCTGAGCGAGCATGCTGACGTGGACGAGCCGTGGTTCAGCGACTCCATCGTCGAAGACTGGCGCGGCGATGATGGACTCGTGCCGAGAGACTGGGCAGATGAGGCGACTTGGGCCGAACTCGAACGCGAGGCACGGCCGATGGCGGCAAGTGAAGAAGGGTCATAGCCGCCCGGCACGCGCCTAGCAGGACCGGAGCCTCACGTGATTGCGGTGGCGAACGAAAGAAACAACATCAGGGCGCCAGCGCCGCCCGCAAGCCGGTCCGCTTGCGTGCGCGTCAGCCGCGGAATCCTGGGGTCTACGCGCGGGAGCCCGCAACTGCCCGGGATGCATCGGATGAGCGCGGCCGCCACACGTCAGACGCGCTCGGCCCGTGCAGCAGCCTTCGCGTCGATGCGCCGCTGGTTCAGCTCGCGTGAGAAAGGGTCGTGGAGGTGCTGGTCGATGTTGAGAGGCACGTTCGCCGCGGCGAGCAATTCTCCCTCCGCGGTCCAAGGCGCGGGGTCACGCACCCAGCTCACTCGCGCATGCCGTTGCATCCACTCGGTGAGCACCGCCTCGCCAGTCCCCCAGTGGACCCGTCCTGCGTGGAGCGCGAGCGTCAAGCCCAGGTCGTCCGCGAGCAGAATGCCGAGCGAGAGGCGCAACGTGCTCCACGACGCGTCTCGCTTCGCGTGCGAGCGGAGCCGCGAGCGGATGTTCCCGGTGCTGGCTATGCCCGCGGCGGTCGGCTTGCGCGGCGAGATGCCGGTGTACAGCAGGTCAAATCCGTCCGTGGCGGCGTAGTCGCGTGCGGGCACCCGCAACGCACCCGGCGTGAACCACCAGGCGTACACACCGCCTTCTTTCGGCGCTGTCCCGACTTCGAACACTCGGGTCAGTTCTCGTGGGTTGAGAGTGCGCTCAGCAGCGAACGAAAGGCCTGGCATGGCGTCAGCGTATCGGCGGCGTCACTCGTGGGGCGTGAGCGACAAAATGGGCAGCGACTCGAAGGCGGCGTCGAGCAGGGCGTTCGTTCCGCCAATCAGGTCGATATCTTCCAGCGGTAGAACCCCTGGCCGCTCGACCGGCGCACGCACCCCGGCGAAGTACCGGCTCATCTCCACTGCGTCGGTAGTCACGAGCGCCTCTAGGAAATCCACGCCGACGAACGCGGTGGGCACGGTCGTCACCGGCAGGGACTCGCGCACCTCCGGTCCGTTCGCCATCACGAAGTTGCCGAGGGTGACGACAAGTGCCAGCACCGGTCGGTCGGTGGGGATGTCAGCGAGTTCGGCGTGCCCTCCGCCAAGCGCCTGGACCGTCTTGTTGATTTGGTCGAGCGGCTTCGCGAGACGCGCGTGAACCTGCTCGACAGTGCCGAACCCTTCCTGGAGATTGCGAGCGGGGGTCATCGCCTTGCACTCGATGAGCAGCACAACGTCGGGCAGAACGACGAACCAATCAATGGTCTTCACGCGGCTCCGCCGGGGGCCGTACGAGAGTTCGGGAACGACAACCGCACCGGCAATCTGCCGGAGCTGCCTGCCGACGTACTGCTCGAACAACTGACCAGAGTCACGGCGGAAGGCCTCGCCCCATCTGCTGGTGCCCTCGTGAACGATTCCGAGTGCTGAAGCTCGCACCTCGATCGCGGGAAAGCACGGTGCGACGAAGTGATCGGCGATGCCATCGATAAGTGGCGCGCTGAACAGCGGGTTGAAGGCGAACGGCTCGCGGAGGAACTGCTGGGCAGTCGTGCCGCCGAAGCGCTCGACGTGAGTTCGTCGCTGTGCCCGGTAGTCGCCGACCGTCATGGTGAACCCTTGCCGAACGACACGGTCGAAGGCCTCTGAGCCTCCTAGCGCTTCGAGGGCCGGTTCAAGCTCGGGAGCCCACTCGAACGGATAGTGGCTCCCCTGAAGCAGCGCGGCGTGGAGAGCGAACCCGACCGACACCCACTGCTCCACGGAGCAGCCGAGCAACTCCTCTTGCCAGCCCGATGTCATGACCTCGGGAACGTAGTCCTCCAGAAACTCCGTGTCGCGGAAGAAGGCGACAGCGCGCGCCCAATGCATCCCCGCGTCGGGCGCTTGGAAGGGTATTTGCGAGTAGATGAGGCGTAGGACCATTGCGAACCCTGACCCCGGCTCCCCGAGGCCTGGATGTTCAAGGTTGAGGAACATCCAGCACATCCGTCCGAGTTCGGCGGGTGTTGGCGAGCCGCCACCCACCGTGCCCCATTGAAGGAACGTTGCCGCGACTCCGGCGATGTCCCATGGGAGGAAGGGCTTTACTCGCCCGCGTTCATCTGTGGGCTGGCCGTCCCACGCTCTCGACGCGACGCTGATCATCTGGAGCGTCGCATCGCGATCGAACCGTCGGCAGAACGCCCGCAGGTCTTGATACCGAGTAGCGCCCTCGATGGCGGGGGTGGTCACGAGTCATTCCGGGTTGGCAGCTCCGAGGAAATCAGCGCGGCATCATCCGGGTGGAAGTACAGCTCGTGCTCCGCGTTGTGGACGGTCCGCGCGTTCAACCGCTTTGCCCAAGTGTCGTTTCCTTGGACCTCGCGGTCAAACGCTCCATTGAGGAGAGCTTCTGTTTCGCCCTCCGACTGAGACGGGTAGACAGCACCGAGAACCAGCGCGGTTGTTCGATTCAGCGGCAACGAAACGCTTGGGGCGTTCTGAAACCCCCATGCCCCTCGCTCGTCGTGAGCGTCGTTGAGACTCACGGGCGCATCAGAGGTGATTAGGGACGGAGTATCGAAGCGAACTAGCGTCCAGTAGCGGCTGAGAAACTGGTTCATCACGGTATCGGAGCCATTCGCAATCCGCTGCGCGTGGTACAGCGCGTCGATGACGACGAGAGACCTCCCGGCGCCGACCTCTGAGTCCCACGCGTCGCGAGCGCGCTCCTCGGTCAAAGGCATTCCGTGGTTCGCGAACCACTTCGCAGCGCCGTGCTCCTCGACGAATCGCGTCTCGCGTTCGACCATGTCGTCCTGCAGCGACTCCATGAGGCGCCGCTGTTCGGGGCCACGGAGCGCTTGAAGCGCGATGTAGGCGCCGAGCGCGACGCGGTAGTCAAGCGACAACGGCCAAACCTCACCCTTCTTACCGTTCACGATCTTGTCGATGACCCGCTTCCCTGGATCTTCCACTGAGCCGAACGCCTTCTCGACGGCGTTCGGGTCTTTGGCGTAGGAATCGACGGCGTAGAAGCCTCGCTTCATCGCGGTGACGCCGACGCCTCCCCGTGCGCGGCGGCCAGTGGCGATGGTCGCGACACGAACCTCCCCCGCATCCGCCCAGCGGCGCAAGTAGCTCCGTGGAACGAAGTGATGCTTGTCCCCGTCTGGGTGGCTCATGAGACCAAGTGTGGCGGTTCGGTTCAGCGGCCGCCCAGTCCTACGGAAAATTGAGTACGGAATGCTTCCATTCTGGGTTCACGTCACCCGAGGCACCGAAGAGGGCTGGCGTCATCCCAGAGCAGTCCGACCGCCGGCTCGCGAAGGCAAAGACGACACCTGCGATGTGGCGCGCGTGAAGTTACGACCGCATTGACGAAGACGACGAGAACCTCACCTCGGTCGAAGGTACGAGCATCGGCCGGGGAGCGGACTGGTGGAGCAGCTTCTTGGCCCTGATTCGAATCGTGCGACTGCTTCCGCGCGCCCGTCGGTGAGGGGCGCCCTTGGGTAGCGCCTACTGCGACGGTTGGCCCCGGGCGAGGTAAACGAGACGACCCAATCGAGGTGCGTGCGGTCGAAGTCGGCCGACCGGCGGCCATCCGGTAGCCGCGAACAGGTGGATGTCCAGGCGCCCGATCCGATCGCCTCGATTCGGAACTGCCGCTGAATGTGCGGGACACTGACTCCGTCGTGGAGTTATCCGGCCCGCCCGCGCCGCCCGGGCGGGAGGAGGCCGCGCTCGCGTGCCTTCGTGACCCATCCCTGGGCAGTCGACAGCGCTACGCCGTTGATCTCCGCCATCGTCGCGCTCGGGTTCGCGTCGCCCTGCTGCGTGAGCCGGCCGTGCTGCAGCGCGACCAGCTCGTAGAAGTCCGGCACCTTCTTCGGGTCGCCGAGCGGCTTGAGCAGGTCTCGCTCGCTGACCTTCCGCCCCGACGGCAGCACGATCTTGCCGCCGGTGATCGTCTCGGTGCGCTTCATCGCGAAGAGGCGCTTGTTGATCGCCGCCTCGATACGTGCCGTCGGCAGCTCGCGGAGGAGCTGGCTCGTGATCGGGTCACCAGGGCGCCACGGCAGGTAGATGACGCCGGTGATGCGGATCTCCTCGGGCACGGCGAAGAGTTGTCGCTGCAAGCGGATCATCACGCGGGTGTGCGTGGCTTCGTGCTCAAGGTAGCGCCAGCGTCCGCCGGTGGTCTCGTACTGGTCGGAGTCCACCGGCGCGTCCTGATCGCCGTAGCCGAGCACCGCATCGATCTGCGCGCTCGCGTCATCGTCGCGCTCGCCGGGGAACCGGCCGGGCAGGTACCACCCTTCGGGCAGGTCGTCGGCGACGATCAGGTCGTCGTACGACTGGTCACCGAGGCGGGGCGTCGAGGCGGGCATGCGTCGATTCTAACCACTTAACTCAGGTACTTGCCGAAATACGCGGAGCGGTGCTATTCTCAGGTACTTGCAAATAGCCGCGCATGTGTCGGCGTGCACCAGATGCCAGCACTGCGGCGATAGAGCCGAAGGGGTGCATCATGGTCGACACCGCACTGAGGGTCGAGTACCTGAGTCGAGTCGAGGCGGCCGAGCGGTGCCGCATCCCGGTCTCGAGCTTCGACAAGCTGCGCCACGACGGGCTCATCCCCGAGCCTGACGCCCGCATGGGCAAGCACCTGCTCTGGAGCGCCGACACCATCGACGACCTGCTCGCGCGAGGCGGAACGGAACACTGATGGCCGGGCGGCCGAACCGCGATACCCCGAGCCGCGTCGATCCGAGAACGGGCCGCCCGCTGCCCGAGGGCATTCGCTGGCGGGCCGACCGGCAGAGATACCAGATCCGCGTCGTCGGCCCGAGTGTCGAGGGCGGCGCGGCCGAACGCTCCCGCACGTTCCTGACGCTGGCGGAGGCCAAGCGCGAGCTCGCGAAGATGGTCGCCGGCCGCAACCCGAACGGCTCGATGACGCTCGAGCAGTGGCACGAGAAGTACTGGCCGGCGATCGAATCCTCGGTGCGGCCGGCGACCGCGCGCAGCTACGGCGTGGGTTGGCGGCTCCGCGTGAAGCCGAGCCTGGGCCGCCACCGGCTCGAAGACATCACCTCGCCGATGATCGAGTCGGCGATGGTGGCGTGGTCGGGCGGGGCATCCGCGAAGAACGATGCGCTCGCGGTGCTCTCACGTCTGCTGGATGGCGCGCGGCGTTCCCGGTTCATCGATCACAACCCGGCCCGCGAGGTGAAGCGTCCGAGCATGCGCGAGTCCATCTCGCCGGTCTCGCGCGCGCTCACGCTCGACCAGATCCGGACGCTCCTGGATCTCGTACCCGAGGGGGCCTACCGTGGCTACCTCGCCGCGCTCGTCTACACCGGGATGCGGGCGGGGGAGGCGACCGCGCTGCGGGTCGGCGACGTCGACTTCGCGCGCGGTGTCATCCACGTCAGCCGGTCGCTGAGTCCTGGTCGGCACGGCGAGCTGATCGAGCAGTCGCCGAAGAGCCACAAGTCCCGCGACGTCCCATTGATTGACGCGCTCCGCCCCTACGCCGAGATCGCTGCGAGAGGCAAACAGGCGAACGACCTACTGCTCGCCGGGCCCGACGGCGGCAGGCTCACCAACCACAACGCGCGACGAGGCGTCGACTGGGAGACGCTTCGCGAGGCGATCGGCCGGCCCGACCTGCGCATCCACGACCTCCGGCACACCTTCGCGACGATCCTGTTCGACGCCGGCGCCAGCGCGCCCGACGTGCAGGCGACGCTCGGTCACTCGAGCCTGCAAGTCACCGAGCGTTACTCGCGCGCCCGCGAGGGCGTCGCGCTTCGCGCCGGCGCCGCCCTCAACGACGCGCTCAAGAACGCAGCCGGCGAACCTACGAAACGAACCACACGGCGGACCCCTGCCGACCTTAATGGCACATTAATGGCACAGCCTCACCGGCGCCCCGGCGAGATCGCCCGCTGAAACCAGAAAACCCCCGGTAAACCGGGGGTTTCAATGGTGGCTCCGACGGGCGTCGATCCCGTGACCTCACGATTTTCAGTCGTGCGCTCTACCAACTGAGCTACAGAGCCTCAGGATGAAACACCCTGAGAAGGAGAAAGCCCCTTCTCTCGTAAGGGAAAGGGCTTGTCGCCTGAGCGACCCTGACGGGACTTGAACCCGCGACCTCCGCCGTGACAGGGCGGCACGCTAACCAACTGCGCTACAGGGCCTCGTGGTGCCTTTCGGCACCGGAGCTATTCAATTATATGTGTTGTCGTGCAGTGACCCCAACGGGATTCGAACCCGTGCTGCCGCCGTGAAAGGGCGGTGTCCTAGGCCACTAAACGATGGGGCCGGAGGGCGTTGCCTGGGCACGCCCGCCGACAGCCAAGCATACGTGCACCGAGCCGAGATGGCAAAACGAGGGCGGCGGATGCCTCGTGGTCGCCGCCGACGCCTGCCACGCGGCATCCGGGACATGCCCTCGAAATGCCCCGAATACGCGGGACCCGCGCCTATCGTGGGGGCTGCCAGTGCCCGAACCGAGAGTTGAGGAGCGCGGGGACCCGAGCCCGCGTGGACGGGGAATGATGTACCGCACCACCGCACGAACGCCCACCGCCGAGGCTCGAACGAGCCTCGGCGCCGGGAGTGCCCGCGGCGCTCAGGGCCCTCGGCGACCGCGAGCGACGCACCGCCTCGTGGCCCTCGTCGCGATCATCGCCGCCGCGCTCGTCGGTCCGGTCGTCGCGCCCCTCCAGCCGGCGTTCGCCGCGACGTATCCGAGCTGGGACGAGCTGCAGGCGGCGAAGGCGAACACCGCGGCCGGTGCCGCGGCAGTCGAGCAGGTCACCGCACTCATCGCGCAACTCGAGGTCAACGTCGAGATCACGCGCGCCGAGGCCGAGCGCCGCACCGACGAGCTCTTCGTGGCGCAGCAGAAGTACGACGAGGCGGTGCTCCGCGCCGACCAGATCCAGGCGCAGGCCGATGCATCCGTCGCCGAGGCGCAAGCGGCCGAGACCAACGCGGGTCAGGTGGCCGCCCAGCTGTATCGTTCCGGCGGCAGCGACGTCGGGGTGAACCTCTTCCTCGACGCGGGCAACGCGCAGGCGACCGACACCCTGCTCTCGAAGCTCGGCAACATGGAGAAGATGGTCGAGCGAACCTCGAGCATCTACGATCGCGCGCAAGAGAAGAAGAACACGGCGGCAGCGCTCAGCGGGCAGGCGGAAGTGGCTCAGGCCGAGCGCGAGAAGCTGCGCATCGCGGCCGAGGCGGCCCTCGTCGCAGCGCAGGAAGCCCAGGCTGCAGCCGAGGCCGCCCTCGCCGAGTCCCAGGCGAAGAAGATCGAGCTCGACGCGCAACTCGCGTTCCTCAAGGACACCGAGGCGAAGACCACTGCGGCCTACCAGGAGGGCGAGCGGATCCGCCAGGAGGAGGAGCGCAAGCGCCGGGAGGAGGCGATGCGCGCCGGCACGCCCGGCACGCCCGCGTCGTCGGGCTGGGCCAAGCCGGCCGCCGGCCGCATCACGGGTGACTTCGGGCCGCGCTCGCCGATCTGCGCGGGCGACGGATGCTCCGGCTCCTTCCACTACGCCGTCGACCTCGGCACCGGGTGCGATGCGCCGATCTTTGCGGCGAACAGCGGCGTCGTAACGTTCTCGGGTTATTCGGGCAGCTACGGCAACTTCATCAAGATCGACCACGGCGGCGGCATCTCGACCGGGTACGCGCACATCCGCGACGGCGGCCGATTCGTCGGCGTGGGCGAGTGGGTCGGAGCAGGGCAGAACATCGCGTCGAGCGGCACGACCGGGGCATCGACGGGTTGTCACCTGCACTTCGAGGTCTACAGCGGCGGCAGCCGCATCGATCCGCAGCCGTTCATGGCCGATCGGGGGATCTACTTTGGCTGAGAACCGCACCCGCCCCGTCTCGCGCGTGAAGCCCGCCACGGTCTTCTCGGCGGTCGCCGTCGGCGCCGTCACCGCCTCCGTCGTCGTCGGCGGAGGGCCCGCCATGGCCGAGCCCGACTACCCGTCGTGGAGCGAGATCGAGCAGGCGAAGGCCAACGAGTCCACGAAGCAGGCCGAGATCGCACGCGTCGGCGAACTGCTGGCAGGGCTGCAACAGGTGGCGGATGTCGCGGTGCAGGCGTCGCAGATGGCCGACGAGTCCTACCGCATCGCCGTCGACCAGCGCGACCGCGCGGCCGAACGCGAGCAGACCCTGGCGAAGCAGGCCGACGAGGCCGACGCGGTCGCCGAGATCTCGAAGATGCGGGCGGGCCTGCTCGCCGCCCACCTGGCGAAGACGGCGGGCAGCGACCTGACCGGTGAGCTCGTGTTCTCGGGCGAGAAGACCGACGGCCTGCTCAAGCAGCTCGGCATGGCGTCGAAGCTCGGCGAGCAGTCGCAGGCCGTCTACGAGCAGGCGATCGCCGACCGCAACACCGCCGACGCGCTGCGCGCGCAAGCCGGGCAGGCGGCCGCCGAACGCACCCGTCTCGCGGCGATCGCCGAGACGAAGGCGAACGAGGCGCACACCGCTGCGGAGTCGGCGACGGCCGCCGTCGCCGTGCAAGAGCAGCGTTCGGCCGAGCTCTACGCCCAGCTCGCGACCCTGAAGGACACGACGGCCGAACTCGAGCGCGAGCGCGTCGAGGGGCAGGCGCGCGATGCGGCGCAAGCGGCGCTCGAGGCGAGCCGGCCGGTCGCTCCGGCACCGCCGGCCGTCGGCGGGGGCGGCAACAGTGGTGGCGGTGGCGGCAACACCGGCGGCGGCACGCCCGCCCCGAATCCCGACCCGGCGCCGCCGAACGCGAGCGCCGTCGAGACGGCGATCTGGTTCGCGAGCCAGCAGCTCGGCGAGCCGTACCGACTCGGCGGGGCCGGCCCCGATCAGTGGGACTGCTCGGGCCTCACCCGGGCCGCCTACGGCGCGGCGGGCATCGGCATCGGCACGCACTCGGCCACGAACCAGTACCGCACGCTCGCCGGCCGCGGCAAGGCGGTCTCCCTGTCGCAGATCCAGCGCGGCGACCTGCTCTTCTGGGGCTCGGGCGGCGACTACTACCACGTCGCGATCTACCTCGGCGGCGGCCGCATCCTCGAGGCGCCGCGCGAGGGCGTACCGGTGCGCGAGTACTTCATCTGGGGCAGCCCCTCGGCCGCGGCGCGCCCCGCCGCCTGAACTCGTTCGCCGTTCGCTCTGGCTGCCCGGCTCGCCATTCCAGCCAACCGCCCGCGCGGGTTTGTATGACGAAGGCCCCTGAGCAGGACGATTTCCGTTCGGAACGTCCTACAAAGGGGCCTTCGTCCTACATGGCGGATGCCACGGCGAGCGAGGCTCACCGCGAGCAGGTGCGCCGAGCGGATGCCGCGTGGCTGCGACATCCGCTCGGTTGAGGCTGGTGACCGGGGTCGGCCCTAGTGGCCGGGGTACGCCGCGATCGCCTTCTGGATCAGCGACTCGGCCTCGGCGGCGTTCGCCCAGCCCTCGGTCTTGACCCACTTGCCGGGCTCGAGGTCTTTGTAGTGCTCGAAGAAGTGCTCGATCTCCTTGCGCGTGAACTCGGGGATGTCGTCGACGTCCTGGACGTGGTTCCAGCGGGGGTCGCCGGCGGGCACCGCGATGACCTTGGCGTCGCCGCCGCCGTCGTCGGTCATGTGGAAGACGCCCACGGGGCGCACCTTCACGCCAACGCCCGGGAAGAGCGGGAAGTCGAGCAACACGAGCACGTCGAGCGGGTCGCCGTCGTCGCCCAGAGTGTTCTCGAAGAAGCCGTAGTCGGTCGGGTAGACGAACGTCGTGTAGAGCACACGGTCGAGGAACACCCGGCCGGTCTCGTGGTCGACCTCGTACTTGTTGCGGCTCCCCTTGGGGATCTCGATGACGGCGGCGTACTCGCCCATGCTGGTTCTCCTCGTGTGTGGAAGCGCTGTGAATGCGCGGTCTGGAAGCTTCGTCGCCCGCGCAGGGCGCGGTTAAGGTTACTTGATGCCCTCTGACCGCCGCCCGCGACTGACGCCGCCCATCGCCGACGTGCGCCGGGCCGTTCGCGTCGCGCTCGCGCCGGCTCCCGCGCCTGCCCCTGCCCCCGCCCCTGCGCCGACTCCTGCCCCTGCGCCGACTCCTGCCCCTGCGCCGACTCCTGCCCCAGCTCCGGCCGCCGCGGGTGTTGCCCGATCAGGGGATGCTGCCCGCCACGCCGTTGTGGAGGGCCCTGCAGGCGGCGTGTCGCCCGAATCCCCTGATCGGGCAGCACCGCTCGTGCTCGTCGCGCTCTCGGGCGGGGCGGATTCGCTCGCGCTCGCCGCAGCGGCGGCGTTCGAGGGGCCGCGGGCCGGGTGGCGCGCCGGTGCCGTCGTCGTCGACCACGGTTTGCAGAGCGGGTCGGCGGATGTCGCGGCTCGCGCAGCGGCGACCGCCCGCGAACTCGGACTCGACCCCGTGATGGTGCGACGTGTCGAGGTCGCCGTGTCGGGACCCGGCAGTGAGGGCGGCCCCGAGGCATCCGCTCGCACCGCCCGCTATGCCGCGCTCGACGTGGCGGCGACCGAGACGGGCGCAGCGCTCGTGGTGCTCGGCCACACGCTCGACGACCAGGCCGAGACCGTGCTGCTCGGCCTCGCTCGGGGCTCGGGCGCCGCGAGCCTCTCGGGAATGCCGGCCCGCGCGGGCCGGTACGCCCGGCCGCTCCTCGGCATCCGCCGGGAGACGACGCGGCAGGCGTGCCTCGACGCGGGGCTCGCCCCGTGGGACGACCCGCACAACCTCGACCCCGCGTACGCCCGGGTGCGGGTGCGCGAACGCGTGCTGCCCGTGCTCGAGGCCGAGCTCGGGCCGGGCATCGCCGAGGCGCTCGCACGCACGGCCGAGCAGCTGCGCGAAGACGAGCAGGCCTTCGACGAGCAGATCGAGGAGTTCATCGAGGAGATCTGCGAGCCCGCCGAGGCCGGCATCGCGATCTCGGTCGGGGCGCTCGCGGCGAATCCGGCGGCGCTGCGACAGCGCATCATCCGGCATGTCGTCGGCAGCGAGTTCGGCGTCTCGCTCTCGCGCGTGCAGACGCTGGAGGTCGCGCGGCTCGTGACCGATTGGCACGGCCAGGGCCCGATCGACCTGCCCGGCGGCGTGCTCGCGACGCGGGCCGGCCGCCACATCGTGCTGAGCACGACCGGGTCGACCGAGATCCTTCCCCACGGCCACTGAGCGCGCCGAGCACGCGGGGCACGCGGGGCAGCGCGTAGGCTCGACGCATCCGTTCGTCGTCACAGAAGGAGCAGGCATGTACGCGCGCGAGATCGAGGCCGACCTCACCGAAGTGCTCGTCACCGAAGCCGAGATCCACGCGAAGCTCGCCGAGCTCGCCCGCCGCATCGAGGCCGACTACGAGGGCGAGGACCTGCTGCTCGTCGGCGTGCTGAAGGGCGCGGTCATGGTCATGGCCGACCTGGCACGCGAATTGCGGCCGCACATCGGCATGGACTGGATGGCCGTCTCCTCGTACGGCGCCGGCACCCAGTCGTCGGGCGTCGTGCGCATCGTGAAAGACCTCGACTCCGACCTCACCGGCCGGCACGTGCTGATCGTCGAGGACATCATCGACTCGGGCCTCACGCTCAGCTGGCTGCTCGGCAACCTCGAGTCGCGCGGCGCGAAGTCGATCGAGATCTGCGCGCTGCTGCGCAAGCCCGACGCGGCCAAGGTCGAGGTCGACGTCAAGTACCTCGGCTTCGACATCCCGAATCAGTTCGTCGTCGGGTACGGCCTCGACTACGCCGAGAACTATCGCAATCTTCGGGATGTCGCGATCCTCGCGCCGCACGTCTACAGCTGAGGCTGCTCGCGCTGGGTGAACCCACGCAGCGTCGAACCCACGCAGCGTCGAACCCACGCGCGCCGAACCCTCGCGCGCCGGCGGGTCGCGGGCCTAGAGTCTTCGCATGGTCGATGGCCGCCGCAGCAGGGTGCGCGATGCCGGCGCCGCATTCGCGAGCAACTGGATCAATCCCAACCTGCGCCGGGCCCAGCTCAGCTTCCTCTGCGCGTGGACCGCGGAGTGGGCGTTCACGGTCGCGCTCGGCATCGTCGCCTATCGCGACGGCGGCGCCGTCGCGCTCGGGCTCATCGGACTGCTGCGCATGGTGCCGTCGGCGATCCTCGCCCCGCTGCTCTCACCCATCGCCGACCGCGGCCGCCGAGAGCGCGTGCTCGTGCTCGTCTCGGTCGTGCGGGGGGTCGCGACCGCCGCGGCCGCCGCGGTCGTCGCATTCTCGGGCCCGGTCGCGGTCGTCTATGCGCTCGCGGTGGCATCGACGATCGCCGCGACGCTGTACCGCCCGGCGCACTCGGCGCTGCTGCCCTCGCTCTGCCGCACCGGGCATGAGCTCGCGAGCGCCAACGTGGTGCGGGGGCTGCTCGATTCGGCGGCCACCCTGGTCGGCCCGCTGCTCGCGGCCGTGCTGTTGCAGTTCACGGGAGTCGACGTCGTGTTCGCCGTCGCCGCGGCCGCCTCGTTCGCGGCGGCGGCGCTGCTGCTGCGGCTGAACTACGACGCCCCGCCGCGCCCGCCGGCGCCGAAGCGCCCGAACCTGGCCAGAGAGGCGGCCGAGGGCATCAGGGCGGTGGCGGCCAGCCGCGAGCTGACGCTCATCCTCGCGCTCGCCGCGGCGCAGGCGCTCACGCGCGGCGGGCTCACCGTGTTCTCGGTCGTGGTCGCGATCGAGCTGCTCGGCACCGGAGAGCCGGGCGTCGGCGCCCTCATGACCGCGGTCGGGGTCGGTGCGGTGCTCGGCTCGCTCGCGGCCTCGCTGCTCGTGGGCACCGGCCGACTGGGCGTATGGTTCGCCGTCGGGGTGGGGCTCTGGGGTCTGCCCTTCACCCTCATCGGGCTCGCGCCGTTCGAAGCGCCCGCGCTCGGGCTGCTCGCCTTCGTCGGCGTCGGCAACGCGCTCATCGACGTCGCCGGGTTCACGCTCATCGCGCGCATGGCGCCCGATGCGGTGCTCGCGCGGGTGTTCGGAGTGCTCGAGAGTCTCGTCGCGGTCTTCATCGGCATCGGGGCGGTGGCCGCGTCGGCGCTCATCGAGTGGCTCGGCGTGCAGGGAGCCCTCATCGCGATCGGCCTCGTGTGCCCGGTGCTCGCGCTCGTGGCGTTGCCTCGGCTGCGGCGCATGGACCGCACGGTCGACGTGCTCGACGGTGACATCGCGCTGCTGCAGCGGGTGCCCATGTTCCGTGCGTTGCCGCTGCCCTCGATCGAGCAGTTGGCGCGCGGACTCGAACCGGCGGCCGTGCCCGCGGGGGCGACCGTGTTCGCCCAGGGCGACGTGGGCGATCGCTACTTCGTGATCGAATCGGGCGAGGCAGAGGTGATCGGCGACGGCCGGGTCGTCGCGACGCTCGGCCCCGGCGAGGGCTTCGGCGAGATCGCGCTGCTGCGTCGCACGCGCCGAACGGCCTCGGTCGTCGCGCGCAGTGCGCTCGCGCTGCGGGCGCTCGGATCAGCCGGGTTCCTGCCGGTCGTGCTCGGCTACACGGCGAGCGCACAGGCCGCCGCGGAGGCCGTCGACGGCGAGCTCGGCCGGTATTCGCCCACGGAGCCGTTCGGCGAGCCGCCACCCACCTGAAGTGGCCCACTCTCCTGAAGGGGTTGAGGCGCCGGCCGTTCAGTGGGATCGTGAGGCATGGACTCAGGCCGTGCCGTGCTGCTCATCGCAGACATCGGCGGCTACACCGACTACATGAGCACGCACCGCATGAGCCTCGCGCACGCCGAGGTCAACACCGGCCGCATGCTCGAACGCATGATCGACGCCGCGCCCGGCTTCGAACTCATCGAGATCGAGGGCGACGCCGCCTTCCTCTCGCGGCAGGTCGACGAAGGCGAATCGGATGCCTCGATCCCCGAGATCCTCGATGCCGCGGTCGCCATGCATCGTGCCTTCCACCTCGAGCGGGCCTACGTCACGGCCAACCTCTGCCCGTGCGTGGGGTGCAAGGGCGCGTCAGGGCTGCGGCTGAAGTTCGTCGCCCACGTCGGCGAGGTCGCGGTGCAGACGATCCGCGACCGGGTCAAACTGGTCGGCATCGACGTGATCCTCGTGCACCGCATGCTGAAGAACCCGGTCGACGTCCCCGAGTACGTGCTGCTCTCCGAAGAGCTCTACCGCACCGGCGAGAGCGCGGTGCCCGCGCCCGTGCACGAGGTGGCGCCCGAGCTCGAGGGATTCGGCGCCGTTCGCGCCTTCTTCGTCGACGTCGCAGACCTCGAGCAGGCGCCCGAGCCGCTGCCCGTTCCCTCGTGGCCCAAACGCATCGGGCAGACTTTCGCCGCCGTCGGCCCCGGCCTTCCGTACATGATCGGTCTGAGGAGCACGCGCCACTCGGCATCCGCTCAGTGAACTCGACAGCCCTCAGCGGCTGTGCTCACGGTCCGCTTCAGGCGCACTCCGCGCAGCCCTCAGCGAACACTCGGCCGCCATTCGGCGACTGCAATGTAGCCTGTGAGCACCATGAACATCAAGAAGATCCTGCGCGGGCCGATCATCTACATTCTGCTCGCGATCGTCGCGGTGTGGATCGGGTCGAGCCTGATCACCGCCTCGGGTTTCAAAGAGGTGTCGACGCAAGAGGGCTTGAAGCTGCTGAACGACGGCAAGGTCGCCTCGGTCAAGATCGTCGACGGTGAGAACCGCGTCGACATGACGCTCGCCAAGCCCGACGAGAAGCTCGGCGAACAGGTGCAGTTCTACTACATCACCCCCCGCGGGGCCGACATCGTGGCCGCCGTCGACGACGCGAACCCGAAAGAGGGCTTCAACGACGAGGTCCCGCAGCCGAACTGGTTCCTCTCGATGCTCGGCATTCTGCTGCCGCTCGTGCTCATCGGCCTCTTCTTCTGGATCATGCTGTCGGGCATGCAGGGCGGCGGCAACAAGGTCATGCAGTTCGGCAAGTCGAAGGCGAAGCTCGTCTCGAAAGAGAGCCCCAAGGTCACCTTCGACGACGTCGCGGGTGCCGAGGAGGCGATCGAGGAGCTGCACGAGATCAAGGAGTTCCTGAAGGAGCCCGCGAAGTTCCAGGCCGTCGGTGCACGCATCCCCAAGGGCGTGCTGCTCTACGGCCCTCCCGGCACCGGCAAGACGCTGCTCGCCCGCGCGGTCGCCGGTGAGGCGGGCGTGCCGTTCTACTCGATCTCGGGCTCCGACTTCGTCGAGATGTTCGTCGGCGTCGGCGCGTCCCGCGTGCGCGACCTCTTCGAACAGGCGAAGCAGAACGCGCCCGCCATCATCTTCGTCGACGAGATCGACGCGGTCGGCCGTCACCGCGGCGCCGGCCTCGGCGGCGGTCACGACGAGCGCGAGCAGACGCTGAACCAGCTGCTCGTCGAGATGGACGGCTTCGATCCGAAGACCAACGTCATCCTCATCGCGGCGACGAACCGCCCCGACATCCTCGACCCCGCGCTCCTGCGGCCCGGCCGCTTCGATCGTCAGATCGGCGTCGACGCGCCCGACATGAAGGGTCGTCAGCGCATCCTCGAGGTGCACTCGAAGGGCAAGCCCCTGGCGAGCGGCGTCGACCTCGAGGTGCTCGCCCGCAAGACTCCGGGCTTCACGGGTGCCGACCTCGCGAACGTGCTCAACGAGGCCGCGCTGCTCACGGCGCGTTCGAACGCGCAGCTCATCGACAACCGCGCCCTCGACGAGGCCGTCGACCGCGTCATCGCCGGCCCGCAGCGCCGCTCTCGCGTCATGAAGGACAAAGAGAAGCTCATCACGGCCTACCACGAGGGCGGCCACGCCCTCGCCGCGGCGGCGATGAACTACACCGACCCGGTCACCAAGATCACGATCCTGCCGCGTGGCCGCGCCCTGGGCTACACGATGGTGATGCCGCTCGAAGACAAGTACTCGGTCAGTCGCAACGAGCTGCTCGACCAGCTCGCCTACGCGATGGGCGGCCGGGTGGCGGAGGAGATCGTCTTCCACGACCCCTCGACGGGCGCGTCGAACGACATCGAGAAGGCCACCTCGACGGCCCGCAAGATGGTCACCGAGTACGGCATGAGCGCGAACGTCGGCGCCGTCAAGCTCGGGCAGTCGCAGGGTGAGGTCTTCCTCGGCCGCGACATGGGCCACCAGCGCGACTACTCCGAAGAGGTCGCAGAGACCGTCGACCTCGAGGTGCGCGCGCTCATCGAGCAGGCGCACGACGAGGCCTGGCAGGTGCTCAACGACAACCGCGACATCCTCGACAAGTTGGCCGCCGAGCTGCTCGAGCAGGAGACGCTCGACCACAAGCAGATCGCCGAGATCTTCAAAGACGTCAAGAAGCTGCCCGAGCGCCCGCTCTGGCTCTCGAGCGACAAGCGACCGGTCTCCGACCGTCCGCCCATCGCGTTCCCGACCGAGAAGATGCCGATCGATCAGGGTGCCGTCGACGGGGGAGTGGACTCCGGTCAGCTGCCCGTCGACAACGAGACCCCGGCACGCGCGCCGAAGTCGAACCCGCGGCCCGCGACCGCCTAGTCGCGGGCACGGCGAGTCCGTCGACCCGAAGAAGGGGAGCCATGGCCGGAGTTGACGCCGAGCGCATCCAGCGTGCGGTGCACGAGATCCTGCTCGCGATCGGTGAAGACCCGTCGCGACCGGGGCTCGAGCGCACACCGCAGCGGGTCGCCGAGGCCTACGCCGACTTCTTCGGCGGGCTCGACGTCGACCCGCTCAGCCACCTCGCCGATTCGGTGCCGATCGGGGCGACCGACGCCGGTGTGCCGGCGACGTCCGACGCGGTGGTGCTGCGCGACCTCGCGTTCCGCTCGGTGTGCGAGCACCACCTGCTGCCATTCGTCGGCACCGCGCACGTGGCCTACCTGCCGGGCGACCGGGTCGTGGGCCTCGGCCGCATCCCCGCGGTCGTCGACACGCTCGCGCGCCGGCCCCAGCTGCAGGAGCGGCTCACCGAGGAGATCGCCGACGCGCTCGTGGCGGGGCTCGACCCCCGAGGCGTGCTCGTCGTGCTCGACGCCCAGCACCGCTGCGTGACCACGCGGGGGTCGCGTCAGGAGCGCAGTTCAACCGTGACGATCGCGAGCCGCGGCGCGCTCTCGGAGCCTGCCGCCCGGAGCGAGATCATCACGCTCATCGGGGCGCAGGCGCATGCCTGACGGCCCGTCGCGCACGTTGATCCCGTCGCGCACGTTGATCATGGGCGTCGTGAACGTCACGCCCGACTCGTTCAGCGACGGCGGCACGTGGTTCGACGCCGACGCCGCGATCGCGCACGGCCTCGAACTCGTCGCCGACGGTGCCGACATCATCGACGTCGGCGGCGAGTCCACCCGCCCGGGCGCCGCCCGCGTCGCGCCCGAGGAAGAGCTGCGCCGGGTCGTGCCGGTCATCCGCGAACTCGCGAGCAGCGGCATCCGGGTCAGTGTCGACACCATGCGCGCCGCGACCGCGCAAGCCGCCGTCGCGGCCGGGGCCGAGATCATCAACGACGTCTCCGCCGGGCTCGCCGACGCGGCGATGGGCCCGATCGCGGCCGAGACGGGCGCGAGGTACGTCGCGATGCACTGGCGCGGGCACTCCGACCGCATGGACTCGCTCGCCGAGTACGCCGACGTCGCCGTCGAGGTGCGCGACGAGCTCGCACGCCGCGTCGACGCGCTCATCGCGGCCGGGGTCGCCCGCGAGAAGCTCATTCTCGACCCCGGCCTCGGCTTCGCCAAGCACGGCGATCAGAACTGGCAGCTGCTCGGCCGGCTCGACGTGCTCGCGGAGCTCGGGCTGCCGATCATCGTGGGGGCCTCGCGCAAGCGGTTCCTCGGCGCGATGCTTCCCGCCGAGGCATCCGTCACCGATCGCGACCTGCCGACCGCGGTCGTGAGCGCGCTCTCGGCGCAGGCGGGTGCGTGGGCCGTGCGCGTGCACGACGTGCAGGGCACCCGCCGCGCCCTCGACGTCCTCGGTGCATGGCAGAGTGGACGACGTGACTGAACAGCGCTCACGCGGGCGAGGCGACCGCATCACCCTTACCGGGCTTCGCGTTCGCGCGCATCACGGCGTGTTCGATTTCGAACGGGCCGACGGTCAGGACTTCGTGATCGACGTCTCGGTCGCGGTCGACCTCGCCGCCGCGGCGGCCTCCGACGAACTCGAACGCACGGTGCACTACGGCGAACTCGCCGAGGCCGTCGTGGCCGCCGTCGAGCGCGACCCGGTCGACCTCATCGAGACCGTCGCCGAGCGGGTCGCCGCCGTGGCGCTCGGATTCGCCGCGGCCCGCGAGGTCGAGGTCACGGTGCACAAGCCGCAGGCGCCGATCTCCGTGCCCTTCGCCGACGTGGCCGTCACGATCGTGCGGGGCAGGTCATGACCCGCGCCGTCATCGCCTTCGGGGCCAACCTCGGCGACCGCGAGCACACGATCGCCGCAGCCGTGCGCGAGATCGCCGAGACCGACGGGGTCGCGCTCACGGCGGTGTCGCCCGTCTACGAGACGGCCGCGATCACAGACGCCGGCGTCGACGACGACGCCCCCCGATACCTGAACGGCGTCATCGTCGTCGACACGGCGCTCGAGCCGCTCGCGCTGCTCGACGTGCTGCAGCGCATCGAACTCGAGCACGGGCGGGTGCGCGCCGAGCACTGGGGCGATCGCACCCTCGACCTCGACCTCATCGACGTCGACGGCGTGGTGCTCGACGACGAGCGGCTCGTGCTGCCGCATCCGCGTGCCTGGCAGCGGGCGTTCGTGCTGGCGCCGTGGCTCGACGTCGAGCCCGATGCCGTGCTCGCCGGCCGCGGGCCGATCGCCGAGCTGCGCGCTGCGGCGCCCGACGAGGTGGTGCGACGGTGAAACGCACCCACGTCTCCACGATCATCGCCTTCGTGCTCGCCGGCCTCGTCGCCGGGTACCTCATCGATCTCGCGATCGTCTCGAACGGGTCGAAGGCGATCGTGCCGCCGATCTCGCTGCCGATCACGCTCGCCGGGGTCGCCGCGCTCGTCATCGCGTTCGCCTGGCCCATTCGCCGAGCGGTGAAGGGCAAGTCGACGAAGCATCTCGACCCGTTCCGGGCGATGCGCACCGCGGTGCTCGCGAAGGCGTGCAGCCTGAGCGGGGCGGTCATGCTCGGGTTCGGCCTCGGCATCACGCTGTTCCTCCTGACGCGCAGCGTCGTGGCCGCGCCCGCGACGATCTGGCTCGCCGTCGCCACCGCGATCGGCGCGGCCCTGCTTCTGGCGGGCGGCCTCGTCGCGGAGTTCTTCTGCACGCTGCCGCCCGACGACACCGACACCGAGAAGAAAGAGCATGCGCATGCCTGAGGCGCCCGGCCGCCAACCCGACGAGCCCGTCGAGCCCGTGCGAGACGAGCAGCCCGTGCCCGAGGCATCCGACGCCGGCTGGCAGCGCGTCTCGCCGAAGTACGTCTTCGTCGAGGTGATCGGTTCGATCATCGGCCTGATCGTCGTCGTGGCCATCGCCCTCGTGGCGTACTTCTTCCTCCACTGGCAGTGGGCGCTGTGGGCCGCGATCGCGGTCGCCGTGGTCTCGATCATCGGCATCGCCCTCGAACCGCGCCGCGTGCGGTCGATCCAGTACCGGTTGCGCGCCGACGACCTGCTGTTCCGTCGCGGCATCATGTTCCAGCGGCAGGTGGCGGTGCCCTACGGCCGCATGCAGCTCGTCGACATCACCCGCGGACCGGTGGCCCGCGCCCTCGACCTCGCCGACCTCAAGTTCGTCACGGCGGCCGCAGCGAGCGCGGTCACCGTGCCGGGCCTGCCCATGGCGGAGGCCGATCGACTGCGCGACGAACTCGTCGCCCTCGCCGAGTCGCGCCGGGCGGGGCTGTGAACGCAGCCGCGCGCGGGCAGGCGACCGTGCACCTCGCCGACGGCGAGTGGCATCGGCTGCACCCGGCGAGCCCACTGCTGCGCGGCGGCCTCGTGTTCATCGCGGTGCTGGGCTTCGTGATCGCGAACCTGCGCGAGCGGGTCATCGACATCTTCCTCACGGTCTTCGCGCCCGAGACGGACAGCCAGATCGACGTCGAGTACGACGAGTGGCAACAAGACTGGGCGAACGACCCGGTCGGCGGCATCGTGATGAACGGGCTCGTGGGGTGGGCGCTGCTCGCGGTCGCCGCGGTCGTCATCGCGGTCATCATCGGGTTCTGGCTCTCGTGGCGCATGCACACCTTCCGGGTCTCGAACGAGGCGGTCGAGGTGCGCAGCGGCATCCTCTTCCGCTCGCATCGGAGCGCGCGACTCGACCGCATCCAGGGCATCAACGTCAACCGGCCGCTGTTCGCCCGCATCTTCGGCACCGCGAAGCTCGAGATCTCGGTCGCCGGCCAGTCGGCGAACGTGCAGCTCGCCTACCTCGGGTCGTCGCTCGCCGACGTGCTGCGCGCCGACGTGCTGCGCCTCGCCTCGGGTGCGCGGGCCGAGCGGGCCGAGCAGGCCGGGGGCACGACGCCGATGGCGCCGATGGCGCCGATGGCACCGACGGCAGCGGCGCCGGCGGGCCGAGCGGATGCCGCGGCTCCCGTCACCGCCCGCGCCGGCGCCTTCGTGGCGCAGCGCGTCGACGAGTTCCTCGCCCCCGAGCTCGACCCCGATCTCGCTCCACCCGAGTCGGTCGTGCACCTGCCGCTCGGTCGGGTGATCGGGTCGACGCTCCTCGGCGGCTCCACGCTCTGGGCGATCATCCTCGTCGCGATCATCGTGGTCGGCGTCACGACCGGCCAGACCTGGATCCTCTTCAGCTTCGTGCCGGCCGCGATCGGTCTCGTGAGCTACACGTGGTCGCGCATCACGAAGTCGATGCGCTACTCGATCGCCGGCACGCCCGACGGCGTGCGCATCGGCCACGGCCTGCTCTCGACCGGCAACCAGACGATCCCGCCGGGTCGGGTGCACGCCGTCGAGGCGACGCAGTGGGTGTTCTGGCGGCCGTTCGGCTGGTGGTCGGTGCGCATCAACGTCGCGGGGCAGTCCGCCTCCGGTGCGGGCGACGCGGCGCAGCGCACGGTCGTGCTGCCGGTCGGTCTCGCGGCCGACGTGCACCGGGTGCTCGCCCTGTTGATTCCGGATGCCGCGGCCGACGTCGAGCCGCTGGTCGAAACGGGGCTCGTGGGCCGGGGCGAGGCGGGCGGCTTCTCCGTCACGCCGAGACGTGCAGCGTGGTTGCGGCCCTTCTCGTGGAAGCGCATCGGTCTGGCCGAGACGGCCGGGGTCGCCGTCATCCGACGGGGCGCGCTCGTCCGCAGCCTGAGTCTCGTGCCGCTCGCACGCATGCAGTCGGTCGCGCTCTCGGTCGGCCCGATCGAACGCGCGCTCGACCTCGCGACCCTGCGCCTGCACACCGTGACCGGCCCGGTCAGTGCCGTGCTGCCGGTCGCCGATCGCACCGAAGCCACCGAGCTCTTCGAGCGGATCGCACACGTCGCCGTCGAACGCGCGGCGAGCGACACCTCGCACCACTGGGGCGCGGCGCAGCACCGCGACGAGACGGCGCAACCGCACGGCGAGCACGACGAGCACGACGAACACGACGAGCACGACGGGCGCGACGAGACGGCGCAACCGCACGGCGAGACGGGTCAGCGCCATGTCGGCTGATCGCCCAGGCCGGCTCGGCGTCGGCACCATCGGCGCCGGTCGCGTCGGCGCCGTGCTCGCCTCGGCTCTCGCCGGCGCCGGGCACGCGCTGACGGGCATCGCCGCCGTCTCCGACGCGAGCCGCGAGCGGGCCGCCGCCATGCTGCCCGCGGTGCCGGTGCTGCCGATCCCCGAGATCATCGAACGCAGTGAGCTCGTGCTGCTCGCGGTGCCCGAGGCCGAGCTCGGGCCGCTCGTCGCGGGTCTCGCCGAGGCGGGCGCCTGGCAGCCCGGTCAGCTCGTGCTGCACACCGTCGCGCGCTTCGGCACGGGCGTGCTGGCTCCGGCGCGCGCGGCCGGAGCGATTCCGCTCGCGGTGCACCCGGCCATGAGCTTCACCGGCACGAGCATCGACCTCGCTCGGCTGCCCGGCACGTGGTTCGCCGTCACCGCGCCCGCACCGGTGCTGCCGATCGGCCAGGCGCTCGTCGTCGAGATGGGAGGCGAGCCGTTCGTCGTCGCCGAGTCCGACCGCGCGGCCTACGGCGAGGCCGTCGACACGGCGGTCTCGTTCTCGAGCACGATCGTCGACCAGGCGAGCGGCCTGCTCGGCGGCATCGGCGTGGGCCGCCCCGGAGCCGTGCTCGCCCCGCTCGTGCGCAGCGCCGTCGAGAACGCCCTCGCGCGGCACGACAGCGGGTACGCCGAGGGTGCCGATACGATCGACAAGGCCGGCACCGACTGGCCGCTGGGGGGTGACGCATGACCGAGGCCGCATCGGGCGTGCGCGTCGTTGCGACCATCGACGAGTTGCGCGCGCTGCTCCGCGAGCGGCGTGCGGCCGGGGCATCCGTCGCCCTCGTACCGACCATGGGGGCGCTGCACGCCGGCCATCTGGCACTCGTGGCGCGCGCTCGTGAGATGGCCGACGTGGTCGTCGTGTCGATCTTCGTGAACCCGCTGCAGTTCGGCCCGAGCGAAGACCTCGACCGTTACCCGCGCACGCTCGACGCCGACGTCGCCGCGCTCGCGGGGCTCGGGGTCGCGTTCGTCTTCGCCCCCGCCGTCGACGAGATGTACCCGATCGGAGCCGTCGGCACGACCCTCACCGCCGGTCCGGTCGGCTCGCTCTACGAGGGCGCATCGCGCCCGGGCCACTTCGACGGCATGCTGACCGTCGTCGGCAAGCTGCTCAACATCGTGCAGCCCGACGTCGCCGTCTTCGGCCAGAAAGACGCGCAGCAGGTCTTCCTGGTTCGCCGGATGGTCGACGATCTCGACGTGCCGACCGCGATCGAGGTCGTGCCGACCGTGCGCGAGGCCGACGGACTCGCGCTCTCGAGCCGCAACCGCTTTCTCGACCCGGCGCAGCGCGAGGCTGCACTCACCCTGATCGAGGCGCTCAGGGCAGCGGATGCCGCGGGGCCCGACGGCCTCGCCGAGGTGCTCGCCGAGGGGGCCGCCGCCTTCGGCGACCACGACGACGTGGCCCTCGACTATCTCGTGGTCGTCGACCCCGCGACGTTCCTGCCCGTCGCCGACGACGCGCGAGGCGCGGCCGTGGTGCTCGTCGCCGCGCGTGTAGGCGCGACCCGGCTCATCGACAACGCCGCCGTCACGCTCGGCTGACCGCCGCCGCAACTTCGGAGATCTTCACAGGATCGGATGCGGGCCGCGGGTTCGATCCGATCCTACGACGATCTCCGCTCAGGGGGCACAAGTTAGGCTGGTGCCCGCACCTTTTCGCACGACGAGAGAGAACAATGGCCGACGAGACGCCGAACCAGCCCGCCGAATCCACTGCCGATGAGATCAACGCCGATGAGATCTCCGAGCAGAAGGCCGTGCGTCTCGCCAAGCGCGAACGGCTGAACGCGGCATCCGACGACCGTGCTCTCGGTGCGTATCCCGTGCGCCTGCCGATCACGGCGACGATCCCGCAGGTGCGCGACCGCTTCGTCGGCCTCGGCGTCGACGAGGCGAGCGGCGAGCAGGTCGGCGTCGCCGGCCGCGTCGTGCATTCGCGCAACACCGGCAAGCTGTGCTTCGCCACGCTGCAGTCGGGTGACGGCAGCCGCATCCAGGCCATGGTCTCGCTCGCCGAGGTCGGCGAGGAGTCGCTCGCCGAGTGGAAGGAGCTCGTCGACCTGGGCGACCACGTGTTCGTCGCCGGCGAGGTCATCACGAGCCGCCGCGGCGAGCTCTCGATCATGGTGAACCAGTGGCGCATCGCCTCGAAGGCGATCCTGCCGCTGCCGAACCTGCACAACGAGCTCTCCGAAGAGATGCGCGTGCGCAGCCGCTACCTCGACCTGATCTCGCGCGAGCAGGCCCGCAAGAACGTCATCGACCGGGCGAAGGTCAACGCGAGCCTTCGGCGCACCTTCGACTCGCTCGGTTTCATCGAGGTCGAGACGCCGATGCTGCAGGTCATGCACGGCGGGGCATCCGCTCGCCCGTTCGTCACGCAGTCCAACGCGTTCGACACCGAGCTGTACCTGCGCATCGCGCCCGAGCTGTACCTGAAGCGCGCCGTCGTGGGCGGCATCGAGCGGGTCTACGAGATCAACCGCAACTTCCGCAACGAGGGCGCCGACTCGACGCACTCGCCCGAGTTCGCGATGCTCGAGGCCTACGAGGCCTACGGCGACTACACCACGATCGCCGACCTCACCCAGAAATTGATCCAGGATGCCGCGCTCGCGACGTCGGGCTCGCACGTCGTGACCTGGGCCGACGGCACCGACTTCGACCTCGGCGGCGACTGGGCGCGCATCTCGATGTACGACTCGCTCTCCGAGGCGATCGGCGAGACGATCACCTCGTCGACCCCGGTCGAGCGCCTGAAGCAGCTCGCCGACGACGCCGGCCTCGAGGTCGATCACCCGCTGCCCGGCAAGTACGTCGAAGAGCTGTGGGAGCACCACGTGAAGTCGGGCCTCGTGCGGCCGACCTTCGTCATGGACTTCCCGCTCGACACCTCGCCCCTCGTGCGCGAGCACCGCTCGATCCCGGGCGTCGTCGAGAAGTGGGACCTCTACATCCGCGGCTTCGAGCTCGCGACCGGCTACTCCGAGCTCGTCGACCCCGTCGTGCAGCGCGAGCGCTTCGTCGAGCAGGCGAAGCTCGCCGCCGGCGGCGACCCCGAGGCGATGCGCCTCGACGAGGAGTTCCTGCGGGCGCTCGAGTTCGGCATGCCGCCGTCGGGTGGCATGGGCATGGGCATCGACCGACTGCTGATGGCGCTCACCGGCCTCGGCATCCGCGAGACGATCCTCTTCCCGCTGGTCAAGTGAGCGGGCACGGTCGCGTGAACGATCGAGAGAGCGGATGCCGCGCATGAACGACTACCTTCCGAAGGGCGAACTCGAACCCGAGCAAGACCCCAAGCGCCCGTCGAACACGCGTCTCGGCATCTGGATCGTGGTCGGTGCGATCGGGCTCTACCTCGTCGGTTCGGGCATCTGGGGCCTCGTCACCGGCGGCTGACCCCGACCCGCCGGCACGAGGCCCGAAGCTGCGAATTCGGAGAAAGAACGTATCCTTGTAGATCTATGGACGAATTCTGGGCGAATGCGATCTGGTCGCTCGCGCCGACCGTGCTCATCGGACTCATCTTCTGGTTCGTGATGCGTGCGGTCATCCACGCCGACCGCAACGAGCGCAAGGCCTACGCCCGCGTCGAAGCGGAGGAGCGGGCCAAGCTCGCCAAGCAGCGACCGGCAGCTTGACGGCATGACCTCGGAGCAGGCGGCGCTCCTCCTCGCCGGGGTCGTGTTCGTCGTCGACGTGATCATCCGTGTCACGGCGGTCATCGTCGTGCCGCGCAACCGACGGCCGACGGCGGGCATGGCGTGGCTGCTCGCGATCTTCTTCCTCCCGTTCATCGGGGTGTTCTTCTTCCTGCTGATCGGCAACCCGAAGCTGCCGAAGCACCGGCGCGAGAAGCAGGCCGAGGTCGACCGCTACATCCGCGAGTCGACGCACGGCGTCGAGCGGGTCAGCGACCCGGGGCACTGGCCGGCCTGGTTCGAGGGCGTCGTGCGGCTGAACCGCAACCTCGGTTCGATGCCCCTCATCGGCTCGAACAGCGCGAGCCTGATCGGCGACTACCAGGGTTCGCTCGATGCGATGACCGACGCGGTGCGCGATGCCAAGCGCTACGTGCACGTCGAGTTCTACATCCTCGCCCTCGACGCCACGACGGCACCGTTCTTCGACGCCCTCGGCGACGCAGTCGCGCGCGGGGTCGACGTGCGGGTCATGCTCGACCACGTGGCATCCGTTCGGGTCAAGGGATACCGCAGGACGCTCGAGCGGCTCACGGCCATGGGTGTGCGGTGGCAGCTCATGCTGCCGGTGCAGCCGTTCAAGGGCAAGTACCAGCGGCCCGACCTGCGCAACCACCGCAAGATCCTCGTCGCCGACGGCGAGGTGGGGTTCATGGGGTCGCAGAACATCATCGACCGCAGCTACAACAAGCGAAGCAACATCCGTCGCGGCCTGAAATGGAAGGAGCTCGTCGTGCGCGTCGAGGGGCCGATCGTGGCCGGCCTCGATGCGATCTTCGCCACCGACTGGTTCCTCGAGACCGGCGAGGAGCCTGTGCGCGACCTGTCCGAGTCGCTCGACCAGCCGGGTGAGGCGCAAGACCTCGACTGCCAGGTCGTGCCGAGTGGGCCGGGGTTCCCGAACGAGAACAACCTCAAGCTCTTCCTCGCGCTGATGTACGCCGCCGAAGAGCGCATCATCATCACGAGCCCGTACTTCGTGCCCGACGATGCGATGCTGCGTGCCATCAGCGGCGCGACGCAGCGCGGCATCCACGTCGAGCTCTTCGTCTCCGAGATCGGCGATCAGGCGCTCGTCTACCACGCTCAGCGCTCGTACTACGAGGCGCTGCTGCGCGCCGGCGTGAAGATCTTCATGTACAAGGCGCCGTACATCCTGCATTCCAAGCACTTCACGATCGACGACGACGTCGCGGTGATCGGCTCGAGCAACATGGACATCCGCTCGTTCGAGCTCAACATGGAGATCTCGCTCCTCGTGCGGGGCGCGTCGTTCGTGCGCGAGATGCGCGCCGTCGAAGACGGCTACCGCCGAGACAGCCGCGAGCTGACCCTCGACGAGTGGATGCGGCAGCCGCTGCGTTCGACCGTGCTCGACAACCTCGCCCGGCTCAGCTCGGCGCTGCAGTAGCGCGCCCTGTGCCCTGCGCGCCCTGCGGGCCAGGTGCGCCTGCGGGCTTCGTGCTCCTGCGCTACGCGCGCGGCCGCAAGTGCACCGTCGGCATCTCGGGTGCGGCCAGCGGTTCGCCGTCGTACCCCGTGACGGTGCCGAACCGCCCGTCGGGGTTGTCGCGGCCGATGACGTCGGCCTGCCACTGGCGGCGGTACTCCACGATCTCGTCGTGGTCGCGGCCGATGAAGTTCCACCACATCACGAGCGCCTCGTCGAAGGGCGTGCCGCCGATGAGGATCACCCGCACCGGGGCATCCGTCGCCCGCAGTCTGACGCCCTCGTGACCGACGGGCAGATAGCCGAGCTCGCTCCGCGCGAGCGTGGCGGTGTGGCCGGTCTCGGCGAGTGGAACGAGTCGCCCCGGGTCGTCGGCCTCGTCGTCGAGCGCGGCGATGGTCACGCCGACCGGGCCGAGATCGACGAGCAGGCCGTGCTCGAACGAGGGGTCGAGGTCGATCCAGGCCTCGCCGCCGGCCGGCAGTTCGATCTGGGCGCCCACGAGAGCCGAGAAGAGGGTGACGGGGCCGTCGCGCAGATCGCCGGGCGCATCGCCGTGGGCTTCATGACCGGATGCCGCGGCCGGGGCCCCAGGCAACGACCCGGCGAAGACCCGTACGCGGGCGTCGTCGACCTCGACCTCTGCGATCTCGGCGTGCTCGAAGAAGGGCGCGACGTTGCGCGAATCCGCGGGCAGCGCGACCCAGAGCTGCACGCCGTGCAGCAGGGTGGTCTGCGGGGTCGAGACCTCCGAGTGCGAGATGCCGCGCCCGGCCGTCATCAGGTTCACGGCGCCGGGGCGCACCATCTCGTGGCTGCCGGTGCTGTCGCGGTGCTCGATCTCGCCCTCGAAGAGCCAGCTCACGGTCTGCAGCCCGGTGTGCGGGTGCGGCGGCACGACCATGCCGCCGGAGGCAGCGACGTCGTCGGGGCCGTAGTGGTCGGCGAAGCACCACGCGCCGATCGTCGTGCGGCCGCGCTGGGGCAGGGTGCGACGAACGTTCATCGCCCGCGGGCCGCCGAGCGGCACCTCTCGCGGCGTCAGTACCGCGATCGCGGGATCCGTAGCGACCTCGGGCGGACACAGCAGTTCAGCGGGGTCGCGTTCGAGGTTGCTCATGTCGAGATTCTACGCGGGGCACCCGTGCACGGGGCGGGGCCGACCGTTAGCATGGCGGCATGGCTTCTTCGATGCGTCTTCGTCGTGCTGGTCTCCTCGCCCTGGCGGTCTCGTCGGTGTTCCTCCTGTCGGCGTGCAACCCGCCGGCCGGGGCCGCCGAGAACTTCTCCGGGGTGCCGACCGAGGCCGACGCCGACGTCGTCGACGTCGACTCGGGCACCGACCCGGCTGGCGACACCCACGAGATCCCCACCGAGCGTCCCACCGCGGTGTGGTGGGCCGACGGCGGCCAGATCGCGTTCATCACCGTCGGCAGTTCGACCTGCCCCGTCGTGGGCGAGCAGATCCGCGTGCTCGACCCCGCCGGCAAGGGCAACCGCGTCGTGATCGACCTCGTCGAGCGGCCGGCGGACCAGATCTGCACGATGGACATGGTGGATCACACGACCCTGTTCTGGACCCCGGTCACCGTCACGACGACCGAGCCGCTCATCGTCGAGGTCGGCGGCGACGAGATCACGATTCCGGTCAAGTAGCCACGGCCCGGCCGGGTCGCAGTACGAGCAGCTCGCCGATCTCGCAGTCGAGCGCTTCGCAGATCGCCTGCAGCGTCGAGAAGCGGATGGCGCGTGCCCGGTCGTTCTTCAGCACGCTCAGGTTGACCACGGTGACGCCGACGAGCTCGCTGAGGCGGGTGAGCGTCATGTCGCGGGCGACGAGCAGTTCGTCGAGCCTGCAGTGCACATCGGATGCCTCGTCGGCATCGGCGGGCGCCATCAGACGAGCCCCTCGGTGTCGCGTTGCAGGCGCGCCCGTTCGCGTTCGGTGCGGTCGCCGATCGAGAAGACGCCGGCCACCGTGCCGAGCAGCAACCCGACGAACAACCAGATTCCGGTGAACTCCCACGACCAGGCCGTGCCGAGCGCGGTGTCGTGGCTGCCGCCGGTGATCACCTCGGTGGCGACGCCCTCCACGATGTTGTCGAGCACCTCGGATGCGGTGCCCAGCACCATGAGCGCGATCGAGGTGATCATGAGCACGACGGTCGTCGAGCGCATGAACGGCCGGCCGGCGCGCAATCGCAACAGCACGGTGACGAAGGCCGCGACGATCGTCGCGATGATCGCGATCGAGAGGGCGTGCTGGGCGAGCACGAGGTCGCGGAGCTCATCGGGAACATCGCCGAGGGTGACCACCGCGTCGTTCAGCTGGGTGGCGCCGATCACCGTCGCATCGGGCGAGTCGGGAAGGGCGATCTCGCGTGGACTCCCGCCGAGCGGGAGCGTGAAGACGTACACCCCCTCGGTGCCGAGCTTCTGGATGATCGACATCGAGAACGTCCAGACGAAGAACACCGTGATGAGTGCGGTGATGCCGAGCAGGACGTCGATGGCGAGACGGTCGCCGCGCGAGGGCCGCCGGGTGCGGTCGGGGCGATGTCGGCGTTCATGGGATCGATCACGTTTCCACCTCATATCGTTCATCGATAACATCGAATATCGATACGGTAGGCCGTTCGCGTGTCGGCGTCAACCCGGGCCCGGGCCACGATCGTGATGCGCCCACGGCGAACAGCGCCCCACGCGACATCCGCCTTGTTTACGCTCGTTATATCGGCGCCCCTACCCAGCGGGGTCGTGAGGAGTAGAGATGTTCGAGAGATTCACCGACCGAGCCCGTCGTGTCGTCGTCTTGGCCCAAGAAGAGGCCAAGATGCTCAACCACAACTACATCGGCACCGAGCACATCCTGCTCGGGCTCATCCACGAGGGTGAGGGCGTCGCCGCCAAGGCGCTCGAGTCGCTCGGCATCTCGCTCGACGCCGTGCGCGAGCAGGTGCAAGACATCATCGGCCAGGGTCAGCAGCAGCCGACGGGGCACATCCCGTTCACACCGCGCGCCAAGAAGGTGCTCGAGCTCTCGCTCCGCGAAGCGCTGCAGCTCGGCCACAACTACATCGGCACCGAGCACATCCTCCTCGGGCTCATCCGCGAGGGCGAGGGCGTCGCCGCCCAGGTGCTCGTGAAGCTGGGCGCCGACCTCAACCGCGTGCGCCAGCAGGTCATCCAGCTGCTCTCGGGCTACCAGGGCAAAGAGCAGGTGCAGGTCGGCGCCAACGAGCAGACCACCCCGCAGGGCGGCTCGCAGATCCTCGACCAGTTCGGCCGCAACCTCACGCAGGCCGCTCGCGAGTCGAAGCTCGACCCCGTGATCGGGCGCGAGAAAGAGATCGAGCGCGTCATGCAGATCCTCTCGCGTCGATCGAAGAACAACCCCGTGCTGATCGGCGAGCCCGGCGTCGGCAAGACCGCCGTCGTCGAGGGTCTCGCACAGGCGATCGTCAAGGGCGAGGTGCCCGAGACGCTGAAAGACAAGCAGCTCTACTCGCTCGACCTCGGCTCGCTCATCGCCGGCTCGCGCTACCGCGGTGACTTCGAAGAGCGCCTGAAGAAGGTCACGAAAGAGATCCGCACGCGCGGCGACATCATCGTCTTCATCGACGAGATCCACACGCTCGTGGGTGCAGGTGCCGCCGAGGGCGCGATCGACGCCGCCTCGATCTTGAAGCCGCTGCTCGCGCGCGGAGAGCTGCAGACCATCGGTGCCACGACGCTCGACGAGTACCGCAAGCACTTCGAGAAGGACGCCGCGCTTGAGCGCCGCTTCCAGCCGATCCAGGTCGCCGAGCCGAGCCTGCCCCACACGATCAACATCCTGAAGGGCCTGCGCGACCGCTACGAGGCCCACCACAAGGTCTCGATCACCGACGGTGCGCTCGTGGCCGCGGCGAACCTCGCCGACCGCTACGTCTCCGACCGGTTCCTGCCCGACAAGGCGATCGACCTGATCGACGAGGCCGGAGCGCGCCTGCGCCTCTCGATCCTCTCGAGCCCGCCCGAGCTGCGGGAGTTCGACGAGAAGATCGCCGTCGTGCGCGCCGCGAAAGAGACCGCGATCGAAGAGCAGGACTTCGAGAAGGCCGCGTCGCTGCGCGACGAGGAGAAGAACCTGCTCGGCGAGCGCCTGCGCCTCGAGAAGCAGTGGAAGTCGGGCGACGTCAAGACGACCGCGGTCGTCGACGAGGGCCTGATCGCCGAGGTGCTCGCACAGGCCACCGGCATCCCCGTCTTCAAGCTCACCGAAGAGGAGTCGTCGCGACTCGTCTTCATGGAGAAGGCGCTGCACGAGCGCGTCATCGGTCAGGAGGAGGCCATCTCGGCCCTCGCCAAGACCATCCGCCGCACCCGGGCCGGGCTGAAAGATCCGAAGCGCCCCTCGGGCTCGTTCATCTTCGCCGGCCCCACGGGCGTCGGCAAGACCGAGCTCGCCAAGGCGCTCGCCGAGTTCCTCTTCGACGACGAGGCGGCGATGATCTCGCTCGACATGTCGGAGTACGGCGAGAAGCACACGGTCTCGCGCCTGTTCGGCGCCCCTCCCGGGTTCGTCGGCTTCGAAGAGGGCGGCCAGCTCACCGAGAAGGTGCGCCGCAAGCCGTTCTCGGTCGTGCTCTTCGACGAGATCGAGAAAGCCCACCCCGACATCTTCAACTCGCTCCTGCAGATCCTCGAAGAGGGTCGCTTGACCGACGGTCAGGGTCGTGTCGTCGACTTCAAGAACACGGTCATCATCATGACGACCAACCTCGGCACGAAAGACATCTCGAGCGGGCCGGTCGGCTTCCAGCTCGAGGGCGACCCCCGCACCGGGTACGACCTCATGCGCGGCAAGGTGAACGAAGAGCTGAAGAAGCACTTCAAGCCCGAGTTCCTGAACCGTGTCGACGAGATCATCGTGTTCCCGCAGCTCTCCAAGCCCGAGCTGCTGCAGATCGTCGACCTGTTCATCAAGCGCCTCAGCGAGCGCCTGCTCGATCGCGACATGACGGTCGACCTCACGGTCTCCGCGAAGGAGCGACTCATCGAGGTCGGCTTCGACCCGGCGCTCGGTGCACGCCCGCTGCGTCGCGCGGTGCAGCGTGAGATCGAAGACCGTCTCTCCGAGAAGATCCTGCACGGCGAGCTCAACGCCGGCGACCACGTGCACGTCGACTTCGCCGACGGCGAGTTCGTCTTCACGACGACGCAGCGCGAGCTGCCCGTCTCGGTCGGCGTCAACACCGCCGCAGCGATCGGCACCGGCCCGGCCACACCCGATCTGGCGGCTGCCGCGGGCGAGTAACGAGAACGACACGAAGGGGGCGGATGCTGCGG
>NZ_JBSHJY010000032.1:0-34477 GCF_053619715.1 Agromyces sp. NPDC055520
CGTGAGCGCACGGCACCCGGCGGCAGACGTCAGTACGAGTACGTCGACATCAGTTCCATCGACGTGTTGACGGCGGCCACCATCACGACGACGACCCACACGATGACCCCGATCGCAAGCACGACGGTGAGCGCGATCCCGACCGCCATCGGCAGGTACCCCCGGCCGGCCTGGCGCCGCACCACGACCGAGCGGCCGATGACGTACACGAGCGATGACAGGAAGGTCCACGCCCAGTGGAACCGGCGCGGGTACCCGAGCTTCGCGAGCGCGGCGTAGTCGAGGTAGGCGAACCAGACGGCCAGTCCGTAGAGCACCCACGAGCCGAACGTCAGTACGAGGTACCACGGGTCGGTGTACGGCCCGAGCGCATTGGCCATCGGGCTCGTCGACGCCGATATCGACATCGACTGCTCCAGGTACCCCTGGAAGTCCCAGAGGAACAGCGGCAGCACCGCGAGCACGGGCAGCGCGACGATCAGCCAGATCCAGACCGTGTCGACGGGGGTGCCCGCGGGCATGCGTGGCGTCTCGACGCCGCCGTAGGGCGCCGGCTGCCCCGCCCCGTACGCCGGTGCGGCGGGGTACGCGGGCGCGTAGCCGGGAGTCACCGGCGCGACGGGCGCCACCGGCACGACCGGCACGACCGGCACCTCCTGCGCCGGCGCGACCGGCGCTGCCGGCGCGACGTGCTCGGTCCAGCGCGCGCCGTCCCACCAGCGTTGGGCGGCCGCGTCGCTCGGGTCGGGATACCAGCCGGCAGCGGGAAGGGTGGGGTCGCTCATCGGTTCCTCCAGACGGGTTCTGCAATGCTAGGCGACGAACACGGCGAACGGATGCCGCTACAGCTCGACGACCGTCATGCCCGAGCCCGCCCCGCCCGCCGTACCCATCGCCGCGAGTGCCGCGGGCACCTCGTCGAGCGCGATGCGCCGGCCCACGAGCTCGATCGGGCGGAAGTCGCCCGAGGCGACCGCGCTCAACATGAACGGGTACTCGTGCGCCGCCATGCCGTGGCTGCCGAGGATCTCGAGTTCGCCGGCGATCACGGCATCCATCGGCATCGCGGCGAGCGCGGAGTCGCCGACCATGAGCCCGATCTGCACGTGGCGGCCCCGCTTCTTCAGGCTCCGCACCGAGGCGAACGAGGTCTCCGTCGAGCCGAACGCGTCGACCGAGACATCCACACCCCCGCCCGACGCCTCGAGGATGCGCGCCGCGGCGCCCTCGCCGCCCTGCACGGGAATCGCGCCGAGCCCCTCCGCCGCAGCGAGCGCGGCGTCCGAGACATCCACGCCGTAGACCTTCACGCCCGCTGCCACGGCGATCATGATCGCGGAGAGGCCGACCCCGCCGCATCCGTGCACCGCGATCTGCTCGCCGGGAGCGAGCCGCGAGCGGGAGACGATGGCCCGGTAGGCGGTCGCGAAGCGGCAACCGAGCGACGCGGCCTCGACGAAGCCGAGCGACTCGGGCAGGCGGATGAGGTTCAGCTCGGCCTCGTCGATCGCCACGAACTCGGCGAACGAGCCCCAGTGCGTGAACCCGGGCTGCGACTGGTGGTCGCAGACCTGCTCGTTGCCGGTCCGGCACTCGTGACAGCGCCCGCACGCGCAGATGAACGGGGCGGTGACACGGTCGCCGACCGCCCAGCCCGCCTCGGGGTCGACCTCGGAGCCGAGCACGGCGATCTCGCCCGCGAATTCGTGGCCCGGCACGTGCGGCAGTGAGACCGTGTCGTCGTGGCCCATCCAGGCGTGCCAATCGCTGCGGCACACGCCCGTCGCGCGCACCCTGATCACGGCCCCGCGGGGCGGGCACTCGGGCTCCGGCACGTCGACGAGTTCGGGGTTCTCACCGAAGGCGTTGAAGAGCACGGCGCGCACAGGAGTCCTTTCCGTATCGGGTCACGGATGTCGGCGGCGCTCGGGCATCGTCGCCGGATCGCGCGCGCGACATCCGCGAGCTTATCGGCCTTCCGGGGCCTCGCCCGACGCAGGCCGGCGCCGACGGGTGCGCTCGGGCGGGGCGATCTCCGATGCGGTGCCGAAGCGACGGCGGTGCCAGAAGCCGATCGCCTCGATGAGGGCCCAGGCGATCGGCACCACGATCGCCATGTCGATGAGGGTGTCGAGCGGCAGCGGCACGAACTCGAGGAACTCGACCGCGATCGGCACGGTGACCACGAGCACGAGCCCGACGACCATGGCGGCGAGCACCCCGGCCTTGATCCACGTGAACGGGCGAGAGAGCACGGCGAGGATCCAGAGCCCGATCAAGGCCAGCGTGATCGTGCACGCCGTGCGCACGACGACCTCTTCGAACCCGAGCGCACGGGCGTGCCCCGAGACGACCGCAATCGCCAGGGCGACGACGAGCCCCGCCGGGACGGCGAACGACAGCGACCGCCGCAGGAACCCCGGCACGTAGCGTCTCGCGTTGGGGAGCAGGGCGAGGAGGAACGCCGGGATGCCGATCGTGAGGCCGTCGGTCACCGAGAGCTGGCGCGGCAGGAACGGAAAGGGCCAGAGCAGCAGCCCGAAGAGCACCGCCATCGCGATCGCGTACGCGGTCTTCGAGAGGAAGAGCATCGAGACCCGTTCGATGTTCGCGATGACCCGTCGCCCCTCGGCGACCACGTCGGGCAAGTGCGAGAACCGGCTGTCGAGCAGCACGATGCGGGCGACGGCTTTCGTCGCCGCCGACCCCGACTCCATCGCGATGCCGATGTCGGCCTCCTTGATGGCGAGCGCGTCGTTGACCCCGTCGCCCGTCATCGCGACGGTGTGGCCGCGCCCACGGAGCGCCCTGACCATCGCGCGCTTCTGCACGGGGGTGACGCGGCCGAACACGAGGTGCGCTTCGAGCACGTCGCCGAGCTCGTCGGGGTCGTCGGGCAGTCCGCGCGCGTCGACGCCCTCGCCGGCGTCGAGGCCGACCTCCCGCGCGACGGCGGCGACCGTTCGCGGGTTGTCGCCCGAGATGATGCGCACGGCGACGCCCTCCCTCGCAAAGTAGCGGAGGGTCGAGGCCGCATCGTCGCGCACGGCCTCGCGAAACGTCAGCAGCGCCACGGGAGTGAGCCGCCCTGGCAGGCGGGCGGCCTCGACATCCGTTTCGCCGAGCGGTTCTGGGGCGTGCGCGAGCAACAGGGTGCGCCGGCCCGATGCGGCCAGTTCGCCGGCGCGTTCAAGGGCGGCGGATGCCGCGGCATCCGTGTCACCGGCGTCGCGCAGCACCAGCTCGGGGGCGCCGAACACCCAGGTTCCCGGCGCCGCGGACGCCTCGCCGAACCCGACCGCGCTCCACTTGCGCGCCGAGGAGAACTCGATTCGCGCTGCCGGTTCGACCGCTGCGTCGAGCCGGTACTCGTCGCAGAGGCTTCGGGCGGTCGCGTTCGCGTCGGGATCCGCGCCGTTCCAGGCGAGTGCGACCCGCCACCCCTCGGGCGGCGCGCCGCCGAGCAGCTCGACGCCGTCGTACCGCACGTCGCCGCTCGTGATCGTGCCCGTCTTGTCGAGGCAGATGAGGTCGACGCGCGCGAGCCCCTCGACCGCGGGCAACTCCTGCACGACCACGTTGTGGGAGCCGAGCTTCACGGCGCCGACCGCGAAGGCGATGCTCGTCATGAGCACGAGTCCGAGCGGGATCATCGCGATGACCGCGGCGACGGATGCCACGGCGGCGTCCCGCCACTCCCCCGTCTCGATGGCGTGGCTCCAGCCGCCCGCCGCGACCATGTTGGCGTTCACGACGATGAGCATGATCGGGAAGATCGCCCAGGTGATCCACTTCAGGATCCGGTCGATCGAGCTGCGGAGCTCGGAGCTGACGAGCGAGAAGCGCTTCGCCTCGGCCGTGAGCTTCGCGGCGAACGCGTCGTCGCCGACATCCGTGACGATCGCCCGGCCCTGCCCGCCGACGACGATGGAGCCCGAGAGCACCCGGTCGCCGGCGGACTTGTCGATCGGATCCGACTCGCCCGTGAGCAGCGACTCGTCGACCTCGAGGCGCACCGCGTCGCGGAGCCGCCCGTCGGCGGTGACCTGGTCGCCCGCGCGCAAGAGCAGTACGTCGCCTCGCACCACGGTGCGCGCGTCGATCTCGCGCTCGGTGCCGTCGCGCACGACGCGGGCGCGCGGGGCGTGCAGCAGGGCGAGGCGGTCGAGCGCGCGCTTGGCCCGGTACTCCTGCACGACGCCGATCAGCGCGTTCGCGATCGCGGCGATGCCGAAGAGGGCGTCCTGCCAGCGGCCGAGCACGAGCAGCAGCAGGAACCCGGTGACGACGATGCCGTTGAAGAGCGTGAAGACGTTGGCCCTGAGGATGCTCCAGATGCTGCGGCTCGACGCGTGGTCGGCGACGTTCGCCCGGCCGTCGTGCAGGCGCGTGTCGACCTCGGCCGCACTGAGACCGCGCTCGGGATCGGTGTCCGCCTGCTGCACCGCGGCCCGCTCATCGCCCATCGACGCCCCCGATCGCCCGACCCCGGTTCGGGTTCGAGTCTGGCAGAGCGGCCGAGTGCGCGGGAAGACTGGGGCGCGTCGATGGATTGTGTAACAATGTGCCATGCGATTCGTGACGGCCGTGCTGCTCGCGGCAGTCTGCTTCGGCACCACGGGCACCGCGCAGGCGCTCGGACCTGAAGCGAGCGCGGCCTCCGTGGGCGCAGCTCGGATCCTGATCGGCGGCGGTGCCCTCGGGCTCATCGCCCTGATCCCGATCGTCGCCGGCCGCCGGCGCGGTGCGGACGGGACACCCGCCGCCCCGACGGCCGGCGTCGCCACGCGGCATCCGCTGCCCGTCTGGCTGCTCGTCGCCGTCGGCGCGGCCGGCGTGCTCGCCTATCAGCCCGCGTTCTTCGCCGGCACCGCCGCGAACGGCGTCGCCGTCGGCACGGTCGTCGCACTCGGCTCTGCGCCCGTCATCACGGGCGGGCTCGACTGGGCCCTGCGGCGCAGGTATCCGGGGCACCGGTGGGCGATCGCGACGGCGATCGCGACACTCGGCGTCGGAATCCTCGCGGTCGCGACCGGCGGCGGGGCGACCGGCACCGCGGCCGGCACCGCGACGGCGGGTGCCGACCCCCTCGGCCTCGCGGCCTCGCTCGGCGCCGGCGCCTCGTATGCCGTCTACACCCTCGCCGCGAAGGCCCTGCTCGACCGCGGCTGGAGCGGCGCATCCAGCATGGGCGCGCTGTTCGGTACGGCCGCGGTCTTCAGCATCCCCCTGCTGGCGATGACGGATGCCTCGTGGCTCGCGACCGGGTCGGGCCTCGCGATGGCCCTCTGGCTCGGGCTCGTCACGACGACCATGGCGTACCTGCTCTTCGGATACGGGCTCGGCGGGCTCGCGCCGGCCACCGTCTCGACGTTGACGCTCGCCGAACCGCTCACCGCCGGCATCCTCGGCGTCGCCGTGCTCGGCGAGGCGCTCACCGCGGGGGCGCTCGCGGGGCTCACCGTGCTCGCCGTGGGCATCATCGTGCTGGCGACCGCGAGCGCCGGCGGCCGTCGGCGGATCGTCACGTCGTGACGATCAGTCCTTCCGCAGGTCGACCCGCGAGCCGAGGCGGGTGCCCCTGCTCTGGGGCGGGTCGCCCTTCGGCTCCGCATACCAGTGGTCGGCTCCGCGGTTGCAGGTGCACGAGAGCGCGACGGTCTCGTCGATCGTCACCGCGCGGAAGAATTCGCGGTGGGGGGTCGGGGTCTCCCGACGTCGGCGGCCCATGCTCGAACTCCAATCTGCGCACCTCACGGTGCGCCTACTGAAGAGACGGCGACTCCGGCCGATCATGACGCGACTCGCGAGAAGTCGCGCCGAGCTCCCCGCGTCAGAGGTCGGCGGGGCTCACCGTGAACGTGTCGCAGGCGCCGGCGCCCTGCTCGTAGCCGGTCTCGAACCAGTTCACGCGCTGATCGCTCGTGCCGTGGGTGAAGGTGTGCGGCGTCACCTGGCCCTGCGTGGCCTGCTGGATCTGGTCGTCGCCGACCGCCGCGGCCGCACTCAGTGCATCGGCGTACTCGGCCTTCGTGATGGGCTGCAGGAACGGCACGCCGCTGTCGTCGGGCACCTGCGAGGCATCCGCCGCCCAGGCCCCGGCGAAGCAGTCGGCCTGCAGCTCGACGCGCACCGCGTTCGACGACGGACCGGTCTGCCCGTCTTGCGACCGGTCGAGCACCCCGGCGAGGTTCTGCACGTGGTGGCCCCACTCGTGGGCGATGACGTACATCTCGGCGAGGGGCCCGCCGCTCGAACCGAACCGGTTGCGCAGTTCGTCGTAGAACGACACATCGATGTAGATCGTCTGGTCGGGCGGGCAGTAGAACGGACCGGTGGCCGACGATGCGCTGCCGCAGGCCGTCGCCACGGCCTCGCTGAAGAGGATGAAGTCCTGCGGCGCGTTGTAGTTCACCCCGAGGGCCGGCGCTTCGTTCTCCCAGTAGGCCTCGAGCGACGCCGAGGCGCCCTTCATGCGGCACTCGACGTTCTCGTTCGCGTCTTGACCGGTCAGGCACTGCTCGAGCGTGGAGTCGCTCGCCGCGGGCGCCTCGCCGCCGCCGCCGCCCGCGAGCCCCGTGAGGTCGACGCCGAGCAGCTGCGAGATCAGGAAGAGCGCGAGCACGCCGAGGCCGCCGCCCGCGACCGCGATGCCGGTGTTGCGACCGCGCTTCGAGGCCTTGCCCTTGCTGATGTCGGCGTCGGGATTGAACGTCATGATCCGACGTTACCCGGTGACGGGCGATGAGCCGAGGTCGACTCGGCGAACCGATCGGTCGCGGTGATGAGCGCGTCGAGGATCCCCGGTTCGTCGAATGCGTGGCCGGAATCGTCGACGATCGTGAGCTCGGCCTCGGGCCAGGCCTGGTGCAGGTCCCACGCGGTCATCATGGGGGTGCACATGTCGTAGCGGCCCTGGATGATCACGGCCGGGATGTCGCGGAGCCGCGACGCATCCCGAATCAACTGCCCCTCCTCCCACCAGCCGCCGTGCGTGAAGTAGTGGTTCTCGATGCGCGCGAACGCCGTGGCGTACTCGGGCGCGGTGAAGCGGGCGACGTTCGCGTCGTGCGGCAGCAGGGTGATGGTCGACGCCTCCCAGCGCGCCCACGCGATGGCCGCGGGCTCGTGCACGACGGGGTCGGGGTCGGCGAGCAGGCGGCCGTACGCCTCGATCATGCGCGTGCGTTCGAGCACCGGGATCGGCGCGACGAATTCCTGCCACAGGTCGGGGAAGACGGCGGACGCGCCGCCCTCGTAGAACCAGTCGAGTTCTTCGCGGCGCAGCGTGAAGATGCCGCGCAGCACGAGCTCGGTCACCCGCTCGGGGTGGGTCTCGGCGTACGCGAGGGCGAGGGCGCTCCCCCATGAGCCGCCGAAGACCTGCCACCGGTCGATGCCGAGGTGGCCCCGGAGGCGCTCCAGGTCGGCGATGAGATGCCACGTCGTGTTGGATGCGAGATCGGCGGTCGGTGCGCTCGCGTGCGGGATCGAGAGGCCGCAGCCGCGCTGGTCGAACAGCACGATGCGGTAGCGCTCGGGGTCGAACAGCCGGCGGTGTTCGGGGGTCGTCCCCGCCCCCGGCCCCCCGTGCAGGAACACGACGGGCTTGCCCTGTCGATTGCCCGACACCTCCCAGTAGATGTGCTGGCCGTCCCCCACGTCGAGCATGCCGGTCTCCAGCGGCTCGATCTCCGGATACATCTCTCTCATGGCGCCACGGTAGCGATGAGCGGATGTCGCGGGCTCGCGCCACGCGCATGGGCGATCAGAGTCGGGGTCGGCCGAGCACTGCGCCCGGGGCGATTCGGCGAACGCACTGCGCACCCGCAACTAAGCTCGAACCATGGCCGCGAAGAAGCCGATCACCGTCACGCTCACGGGCGCGGGCGGCCAGATCGGGTACGCCCTGCTGTTCCGCATCGCCTCGGGCGCCATGCTCGGGCCCGACACCCCGGTGCGCCTCAACCTGCTCGAGATCCCGCAGGGCGTGCGCGCCGCAGAGGGCGCGGCGCTCGAGCTGCAAGACGGCGCGTTCCCCCTGCTCTCGCACGTCGAGGTCTACGACGACGCCCGGGCGGCGTTCGCCGGTGCCAACGTGGCGCTGCTCGTCGGAGCCCGGCCGCGCACCGCGGGCATGGAGCGCGGCGACCTGCTGGCCGCGAACGGCGGCATCTTCGGACCGCAGGGCGCGGCGATCAACGCCGGCGCCGCCGACGACATCCGCGTCGTCGTGGTCGGCAACCCCGCGAACACGAACGCGCTCATCGCGTCGGCCCATGCACCGGATGTCCCGGCCGAACGCTTCACGGCGCTCACACGCCTCGATCACAACCGTGCGCTGGGTCAACTCGCGGCGACGGTGGAGACCCCCGTCGGCGACATCCGGGGTGTCACCATCTGGGGCAATCACTCGGCGACGCAATTCCCAGACGTCGCCCACGCCACCGCGGCCGGTGACCCGGTGCCCGCTCTGCTCGCCGTGCGGCTCGGCGGCTACGAGGCCGCACGCGAGTGGCTCGTCGACGAGTTCATCCCCCGCGTGGCGGGGCGCGGCGCCGAGATCATCGAGGTGCGCGGGTCGTCGTCGGTCGGCTCCGCCGCGAGTGCCACGATCGATCATGTGCGCGACTGGGTGGGCGGCACACCCGACGGCTGGACGAGCGCCGCGGTCGTCTCCGACGGCTCGTACGGCATGCCCGAGGGCCTCGTCTCGTCATTCCCCGTCGACGCGGTCGATGGTGCGTGGCGCATCCGCCAGGGTCTCGAGGTCGACGACTTCGCACGGCGGCGCATCGAGGCATCCGTCGCCGAGCTCGTCGAGGAGCGCGACGCGGTGCGGGCTCTCGGGCTGATCTGACCGGCGGCACCGCGCGCCGGGCGGGCGCTTCGCGCGCCGGCCGGGCGCTTCGCACGCGTAGGCTGGTGGGCATGGCCGAACCGACACCCTCACGAGCCGCCCGCCGCAATCAGCTGATCGCGGGGGTCATCGTCGGCATCCTCGTCGGGGTGGGCGTCAGCCTCTGGACGGGCTTCTGGCTGTGGCTGCCGGCCGGCATCGTGGTCGGTGTCGCCACGGGCATGATCATGCGGCCGCCCGCCGGGAAGTGATGTAGGCGACGATGCCGTCGATCATGCGGGCGAGGCCGAACTCGAACGCGTCCGACGGTTCGGCGGGGCCCGCCGCACCCGCCGCCTGCCCGACCCGGGCCGAGACCGGATAGCGCTCGGCGTCGAGGATCTGCTCGAGCAGCGGCTCGTTGCGCTCCCACCAGTCGGCGGCGGACTCCTCGTCTGCTGCACGATGACGCTCGGCATCGAGGTGCGCGCGCGCCGGCGCGGTCACGAACCCGAGCAGAAGCGCGACGATGCGGTCCATGTCGAGGTCGGAGAGCCCGAGCCCGTCGACCGCGCGCAGGCACCACTCCCAGTGGTCGGACACGTTCGGCCCGAGCGGCGGGCGGCTGGTGTCGATCGAGAGCAGCCAGGGATGCCGCAGGTACTCCTCCCACTGCAGGCGGGCGATCTGCGCGAGACGGGCGGCGAGTTCGCCGTCGAGACGAGGCAGCGCCGACTCGCCGGCGACGCGATCGACCATCAGATCGATGAGTTCGGCCTTGCCGGGCACATAGGTGTAGACCGACATGGGCTTCAGCCCCAGACGGTCGGCGATGCGACGCATCGAGACGGCGTCGATGCCTTCGGCGTCGGCCAGTTGCACCGCGGTCGCCACGACCTCGTCGACGCTCGATCGCTGCTTCGGGCCCCGAGAACCGACCGGCTCGCCGAAGTGCGAACGCCACAGGAGCCGAAGGGTGCGATCCGGTTCGCTGCCCGCGGAGTCTGCTGCCATGCGGGCCAGCATATATTCACGGTACGCCGTACGTAAAACGTCGGCGGCAATGCGGGAGTGTAGGACGAAGGGCGCGTTGCAGCACGGGCGCGCGGGCGGCCGCGCTACTTCTTCTTCTTCGACTTCTCCGGCACGGGCGAGGCGCCCGCGGCGCGCTGCGCGGCGTAGTAGGCGCGCGCCTCGTCTTGACGCTCCTGCTCGGCACCCGACGAGATCTTCGCGCGCAGGTGCTCGGGCTTGTAGCCGAACGCGTCGACGAGGTCTTGGGCGTGCGGGCGCAGTCGCTCGAGCAGCCGGTCGATGTAGGCGGTGACGGCCTGCGCGCGCTTCGGCGAGAGCCGGCCGTTCATGAGGTACCACGCGAGGTGCTTCTCGACGAGGCCCAGGCCGAAGAGGTCGCGCACCCACGTGAGCACCTGTTTCGTGCCGGGGTCGGCGGTCGTCGCGAGTGCGCGGGTGAACGCCTCCCACTGCAGCAGCTCGCCGTGGGCCCGCGCGGCCTCGATGAGCTCGTTCTGGTTGCGGTTGAACGCCGCGGCGGCCTCGGCCTTCGGCAGCTTCCGGGCGTCGCGCAGGCGCCCCGCGATCTCGGAGATCATGGCCTCGACCCGGTCGGTGAGGAGCTCCCGCTGCGTCTGCTCGTCACGCAGCTCGGAGACCGAGCGCGCCGTCGAGCCGAAGTCCGCGATGGTCTGCGCGAGACTGCGCAGCCCCGTGCCGTGATAGGCGCGATCGGCCGTCTGCGCGACGACGTAGCGCGCCATGGCGCCGGCATCCGCTTTCGCGAACTGCTTCGAGAAGTCGGTGAGCAGTCGCTTCGCGACGAGCTGCAGCAACACGTTGTTGTCGCCCTCGAAGGTCACGTACACGTCGAGGTCTTGACGCAGACCGACGATGCGGTTCTCGCCGAGGAACCCGGCGCCGCCGGTCGCCTCGCGCGCCTCCTGCAGGGTGTCGAGCGCGTGCCAGGTCGAGAGCGGCTTCAGCGCCGCCGCGATCGTCTCGAGGTCTTGACGGTCGTCGTCGGTGTCGGCGGCACCCGAGAAGACGGCGTCGAACTTCAACAGGAACTCGTCGTGCGCGAAGATCTGCGCGTACGTCGTCGCGAGCTTCGGCAGCAGGCGGCGCTGGTGACGCTGGTAGTCGAGCAGCACCTCTTCGTCGGTGTCGCTCGCCGCGTTGAACTGGCGGCGCTGGTTGCCGTAGGTGATCGCGATCGTCAGCGCCATCGCGGCCGCCGTCGTGGCAGCGCCGTCGAGCGAGACGCGACCCTGCACGAGCGTGCCGAGCATCGTGAAGAAGCGACGCCCCGGGCTCGAGATCGGGCTCGAGTAGGTGCCGTCTTCGGCGACCGAGCCGTAGCGGTTCAGCAGGTTCTCGCGCGGCACGCGCACGTCCGTGAAGTGCAGGCGCCCGTTGTCGATGCCGTTGAGGCCGCCCTTCAGACCGTCGTCTTCCCCGCCGATGCCCTCGAGGAAGGCGCCCTCGGTGTCTCGCAGCGGCACGTAGAACGCGTGCACGCCGTGGTTGACGCCCTTCGTGATGAGTTGCGCGAACACGACCGCCGCGGTGCCGTGCAGTGCCGCGTTGCCGAGGTAGTCCTTCCAGGCGCCGCGGAACGGCGTGTTGATCACGAACTGCTGCTTCGCCTCGTCGTACGTGGCGGTCGTGCCGATCGCCGCGACGTCGGAACCGTGCCCGGTCTCGGTCATCGCGAACGCACCGGGCACCTTCAGCGACATGATGTCGGGCAGCAACGTCTCGTGGTGGAACTCGGTGCCGAGGTGCAGCACGGCCGCGCCGAAGAGGCCCCATTGCACGCCCGCCTTGATCTGCAGGCTGGGGTCGGCGATCACGAGCTCTTCGAACGAGGCGATGTTGCCGCCGTGGTCGTCGAACCCGCCGAGCGACGTCGGGAACGCGCGGTGGATCGCACCCTGATCGACGAGGATCTTGAGCTGGCCGAGCACGCGCTCGCGGTGTTCGGCCATCGACTGGCCCTCGATGCGCTGCAGCGCGGGGTCTGCAGCCCGGTCACGCGCTGCGAGTCGCAGGTCGGCCCACGTGCCGAGCAGCTGCCGGCCCAGCGTGGCGACATCGACCTTCGGCTGCGCGGGCGACGTGGCCCGCGAACCATGCGGGGCGGATGCCGCGGCGCCCGTCGCGGACCGTGCCGCGTCTGCGGTTCCGGTCGCGTCGACCGAGCGCTCGGCGGCGGTCTTCTGCTGCTTCGAGGCGGTGCGGGGTGCCGTGTCAACCATCGTCGGTGTCGTCCTTCGTGTGCGGTCAGGGCTCGCCTCCACGGTAGGACGAGGTCGAGCGAGTCCGAAACCCTGCGTCCGTGCCCTACAACCCGGTCGGCGCAGCCTCGACGGGCACTGTCTCGACCCTACAAAACCGACTCCCGGCACCGATGGGATACCGACAACACCCCTCAGCTGCGGAAGAACGTGTTCGCCCGGCCGGACCAGAGGAAGGCGAGAATGATCACCGAGATCAGCACGCTGAAGTACTCGCCGATCGCCCCGGCCGGGTAGGCGATCGCGAGGAAGATCGAGCTCGCGATCGAGAGCACCTGGAAGATGGTCACGATGAGCCTGGCTCCTGCGCTGCCGCGCAGGAGGCCGCCGGCCACGATGATGACGATCAGCCCGATGAGGATCGAGACGATCGCCGAGGTGATGAGCTGACTCGCGCCGCCGAACTCCTGCACGGTCGCCGCGACGCTCGTCTGGAAGAGCAGGATGGTGCCGCCGACGACGTCGAACAGGCCCGAGATCCAGGTGAGCACCGCGATGAACGTGACGCCGCCGGGGCGGCCGATCGCGTTCACTCGGGCCGCCGGCTGCCGAAGAAGACGCTCGACTTGTGTCCCCAGAGCAGGAACAGCACGACGAGCGACACGACGATGCCGAGCCATTCGCCGACCGCGCCGCCGAGGTAGGCGAATGCGAGGAAGAGGGATCCGATGATCGAGAACACCTCGACGACGGTGATGACCATGCGCGCGACCCAATTGCCCGAGAGCAGGCCCGCGGCGAGCGCCACGACGATGAGGCCGAGCACGATCGAGCCGATCGCGGCGACGTAGAGCCCGCCGGTGCCGCCGAGTCCGTCGGCGACGGACTCGACGCCCGCTTGGAACAGCAGGATGACGCCGGACACGATGTCGAGCGCACCCGAGATCCACGCGAGGATCGCGACGACCGTCACGCCCATCGGTCGAACGGCCTGATCAGTCATTTCGAACCCCCTTGACCGCACCGTCGACACGGCGCCCCTGGGGTGATGCTAGCGCGAACGACTCAGGTGGGGTAGCTCAATCCGTGCCCGAAGCGGAACAGCGGGTCGGCCGTGTCGAACGGCACGTCGGGGCGGCTCGCCTCGATGGCGGCCATGCTCGACGCATCCATTTGTTCGCGGTTGACCAGCAGCGTGCGGTTCGACTGGTCGGTCACGCCAGCACTCTTTCATGCTCGATTCATCGGCCAAGCGGCATCCGGTTGATCATAAACTGAATATCGCTTGGTTTTGACCATGTGTCGACCTTTCGTCGCCTCACGCGCTGCGCTGGTACGCGCGGAACGCCCGGGTCGCCACCCATGCGAGCACCGCGGTGAACGCCGCGAGCAGCCCGAGATGACCCCAAACGCTCGCCCAGTCAGGACGTGCGCCAAACGCCTCGCGGCCGGCCGCGACGGCCCACTCGAACGGGTTGAAGCGTGCGACCTCGGCGACCCACTCGGCCGACAGACTCGTGTCCATGAGCGCCGAGCTCAGGAACATGAGCGGGATCGTGATGAGCTGCGAGAAGCCGATCAGCACGTTCTGGTTGCGCGCGAGCAGCGCGGCCGCGTTCGACAGCGCCGAGAACGAGGCCGTGAGCAGCATCGCGGCGAGCAGCAGGATCAGGATGCCGCCGAGCCCGCCGGGGAACCGGGCGCCGCCGAGCCAGGCGACGCCGAGCACGATGAGCGACTGCACGAGCGTGAGCAGCGCCTGGTAGACGAGCGTCGCGACCATCGGGACGGGTCAGGCCGAGGCGACGACCGCGAGCAGCGCCTCGCCGTAGGCTTCGCGCTTCTTGGCGCCGATGCCCGTGATGCCGTCGAGCTCGACGAGGCTCGCGGGCTTCGCGACCGCGACCGCACGCAGGGTCGCGTCGCCGAAGACGATGTACGCCGGCACGCCCTGCTCTTTCGCCTCGCCGGCGCGCCAGGCGCGAAGCTGCTCGAAGAGTTCGGCCTGCGCCGGCTCGAGGTCGGCAGCAGCGGGCGCCGACGCTCGCGAGGAGCGTGCGCGCGCCGCACGCTCGGGCTCGGTGCGGAGCTTCACGACCCGCTTGCCCGAGAGCACGTCGGCCGCGGCATCCGGAACCGTCAGGGTGCCGTACTCGCCGTGCGTGGCGAGCAGGCCCTGCGCGAGCAATTGCCGCACGACACCGCGCCACTGCTGATCGCTGAGATCTTGGCCGATGCTCCACGTCGCGAGCGCATCGTGGCCGTACTGGCGCACGCGCGGCGTCTCTTTGCCGCGGAGGATGTCGATGAGGTGGCCGGCGCCGAACTTCTGCCGGCGCTCGCGCTGCAGGCGCACGATCGTCGACATCAGCTTCTGGGCGGGGACCGTGCCGTCCCACGAGGCGGGCGGCTCGAGGCAGGTGTCGCAGTTGCCGCACGGCTCGCTCGGCTGGCCGAAGTAGCCGAGCAGGTTCTGGCGGCGGCACTGCACCGTCTCGCAGAGCGCGAGCATCGCGTCGAGGTGCTGGGCCAGGCGCCGCCGGTGCGCGAGGTCGCCCGGGCTCTCGTCGATCATGCGCCGCTGCTGCACGACGTCTTGCAGCCCGTAGGCGAGCCACGCGGTGGCGGGTGCGCCGTCGCGGCCGGCACGACCCGTCTCCTGGTAGTAGCCCTCGACCGACTTCGGAAGGTCGACGTGGGCGACGAATCGCACGTCGGGCTTGTCGATGCCCATGCCGAACGCGATCGTCGCGACGACGACGACACCCTCTTCGCGGAGGAACCGCTCTTGCGTGCGACGGCGCACGCCGGCATCGAGACCCGCGTGGTACGGCATCGCGTTGACGCCGTGCTCGGCGAGGTACGCGGCGATCTTCTCGGTGCTCGCCCGTGAGAGCGCGTAGACGATGCCCGCGACGGGGTTGCCGGCGGCGTCGCGACCCTCGCTGCGGATGAACTCGAGCAACTGCTTTCGCACCTCGAGCTTCGACTCGATGCGGTATTGGATGTTCGGCCGGTCGAAGCTCGAGACGAAGTGCTCGGCCCCGCCAAGGCTCAATCGCTCGGTGATCTCGCGGTGCGTCGCCTCGGTCGCCGTGGCGGTGAGGGCGATGCGCGGCACGTCGGGCCAGCGCTCGGCGAGCTCGGAGAGCGCCAGGTAGTCGGGCCGGAAGTCGTGACCCCACTGCGCCACGCAGTGCGCTTCGTCGATCGCGAAGAGCGCGATCGCGCCCTGCTCGAGGAAGCGCTTCGTCGCCTCGTTGCCGAGTCGCTCGGGCGCGACGTAGAGCAGATCGAGCTCGCCGGCGAGGTAGGCGCGCTCGACCTCGGCCCGCTCGTGCGACTGCTGGCTCGAGTTCAGGTACGCCGCGCGCACCCCGTTGCGCACGAGGGCATCGACCTGGTCGTGCATGAGCGCGATGAGCGGCGAGACCACGATGCCCGTGCCCTCGCGGAGGAGCGACGGGATCTGGTAGCAGAGGCTCTTGCCGCCGCCGGTCGGCATGAGCACGACCGCGTCGCCGCCGCCCGCGACCTGCGCGATGATCTCGGCCTGCTCACCGCGGAAGCTGTCGTACCCGAAGACGGTGTGCAGCGCCTCGGATGCCGACGAGAACCGAGCGGGTGCGGCAGCGCGGCGGGGCGCCGGTCGTGCAGCAGCAGCCGGGCGCGGTACGTCACCGAGCTGTGCGTCGTCGGACGGCGGAACCCACTCGTCGTCGGGCGGCGGGGCGAGCTCGTCGGGGTCCCACGGGACCTCGTCGGTCCAGGCGGGGTCCGCGTTCCAGCTCATCCGACGATCCTACCGAGCACCTCGGACGCCCTCTGCCGTCGCGAGCGGGCGAACGGACTCCCTGGGCTGTGGAGGAGGGGTGCGGGCGCGAACGAAACGGGGACGAGCGGATGTCGCATCCGCTCGCCCCCGTTCGTCGTCGGGTTGTCGGTCAGCCGACCGTGAGCACGAACGAACTCGTGGTGCCGGTGCTCGGCACCCCGATGTCGAATCGCGTGGCGCCCGTCGTGCCCGCCGGGATCGTGAAGACGACCGTCGCCGTGCCGATCTCGTCGAGCGTCGGGGTGAAGGCGCGGTTGACCGCACCGGTACCGATTTCCACCCCTCCGAGCGAGACCGCCACCGTGCCTGCGGCCGGCTCGGTGGTGCTGAAGTCGAGCGACGACAGCTTCACCGTGACCTGGTCGCCGGCGTCGTAGCCGTCGGCGTCGGGAGCGGAGAGGTTGACGCCGACGGCGCGCTGGGCGAAGTCTGCAGTCGCCGCACCGTTGACGGTGAACCAATCGACCATCGATTCGAGGTCGACCTTGCCGCTGTCGGCCTTCGCGGCGCCCGCGTTCAGCGTCGTGAAGTTGTCACCACCGGTGGAGAGGAACGAGTTCACGCCCACCGAGTAGACGCCCACGGGATCGATCGGCACGCCGTTCAGCAGCATCTCGGTGATGTGCGAGCCCTTCGCGGCAGCCGGGTCGTAGGTGTACTCGAAGCCCGCGTTCACACCGAGCTTCAGGAACGGCCGCGAAGCACCGGTCGGCTGCCACTGCTCTTCGAGCACCGATTTCACCTGAGCGCCCGTGAGGTTCATCGTCACGAGGGTGTTGGCGAACGGCTGAACAGCGGCCGCCTCACGGTAGGTCACCGGCCCGCTCTCGATGTTGGCCCGGAGACCGCCCGGGTTCATGAACGCGATGTCGACGTCGCGCGTGCCGTCTTCGTTCAGCGACCAGAGCTGCACGTCGGCGACGAAGTTGCCGAGCGTCGACTCACCACCGCGGTTCTCGGGGTACGTCGACCCGCCGAGCGGGGCGAATGCAGCACGGTTGAAGTCGCCGGCCGCCTGACCGAGCACGACGTTGCCGAGTTCGTCGGCGACGACCTTCGCCGCGTCGACGATCGACTTGACCTCGGGGTCGTCGGCGTAGTTCGGCGTCGAGCCGCTCATCAGGTCGTAGACCTCGTTCGTGATCTTCGAGATCGACTTCGACTTGCGGTCCCACTGGATCTCCATCTTGCCGAATTTCTCGCCGTACTGGCCGCTCGAGATGACGGGGCGCCCGTCGATCACGTGGTTGTAGGCCAGGTGCGTGTGACCCGAGACGATCGCGTCGACCTCGTCGCTCGTTCCGAGCACGATCTTGCCGAACCGCGAGTCAGGGTCGGTTGCCGATTCGATCTTGGTCGTCGCCGCCCCCTCGTGCACGAGCAGGATGAGGATGTCGGCCTCGCCGTTCTGCTTCTTGCCGTCGCTGAGCTGAGCCGCGACGCGGTTGGCCGCCTCGGTCGGGTCGCCCACCGTGATGTCGGCGATGCCGCCGGGGCTCACGAGGGAGGGGAGCTCATCGGTGACGGCACCGATGAAGCCGATGCTCACGCCGTCGAACTTCTGGATGAAGTACTCGGGCAGGGCGGGCTTGCCCGTGGCCTTGTCGTAGACGTTCGCACCGAGGTAGTCCCAGAGCGCGAGCGGCATGACGCGGTCGGTCAGATCGGCGAAGCCCTGGTCGAACTCGTGGTTGCCCACCGAGCTCACGTCGAGTCCGGCTGCGTTCAGCGCGTCGATCGTCGGCTTGTCCTTCTGGATGAACGAGGTGAACGTCGAAGCGCCGATCATGTCGCCGGCTGCGGCGAAGACGGTGTTCGGGTTCTCGGCGCGGATCTCCTTCACCGCGGTCGACAGCGCCGCGATGCCGCCCGAGGGCGCCGACTGCTCGATGCGGCCGTGGAAGTCGTTGACCGTGACGACATCGATCTCGACCGTCGCCGGCGCGGACTCGGTGCCAACCCCCACGACGATGGGGTCGTGGTCGCTCGAGCGGAACGGGGTGCCGGCTTCAGGGGCCGTGCTCCAGTACTCGCGGCCCGACCACTCGGGCGAGTTGATCGACCAGACGCCGGCCGCGGTGACCTTGTCAGTCGCCGACTTCGAGGCGATCACGTGGTCGAGCGATCCGAGTTCGCCATCGAAGGTGTAGGTGTACTGCCCAGCGGCCTTCTTGGGCACGATGTCGGTCCAGCCGGCATCGGTGAAGACCTTGATCGGGTCCTCCTTCGCGTACGAGTTGAAGTCGCCCACGAGGTAGATGTCGGTCTTGCGCCCCTCCGAGAGTCCGTTGGCGAAGGCGAGCAGCGACTTCGCCTGCGTGGTGCGCTCGTCGTTGAAGGCGTCTTGACCGGGCTGCGGCGACGGGTCGGTACCGCTCTTGGACTTGAAGTGGTTCGCGACGACCGTCACGAACTGCTTGTCGAACTTGAACGTCTGGGCGATCGGCTCACGCGCGATGTCCCACACGGTCTCGTCGATGATCGTCTGCGCTTCGCCGACGGGCTTGACGGAGGCCGCGCGGTAGATGATCGCATTCGAGATGAAATCGGTGATCGCGGCATCGTGCAGCGCGTCGGGCGTGGGCACGAACTTCCACACCTCGGACCCCGCGGCGGCGTTGAGCCCCGCGACGAGGTCTGCGAGCGCCGCGTCGGGCGCCTCTCCGAGCTTGACCGAGTTCTCGATCTCCTGCAGAGCCACGACGTCGGCGCCGAGCGCGTTGATGGCGCTGACGATCTTGGACTTCTGGATCGCGAACTCCTCGGCGTTCGCCGCGCCTCGTGCATCGGGGTCGTCGTCTGAGAACGTCGTGAAGTAGTTGAGCACGTTGAACGCTGCGACCTTGATGTCGCCGCCGACGGCCGGCGGGGCTGCCGGACGCGGGTTCGTCGCGGTGAACGTGGGCTTGAGCTCGGCCGCGCTGGCATCGGTGATCGGCGTCGTCGGCTGCAGGCGCCACTCGTTGAAGCCGAAGCCGAGCACGTACCCGGCGGTCGGGAAGTTCACGGTGTCGCCGTTGCGGACGACGGTGTCCTTCGTGAAGTAGGGCTGGTCGCCCGGGTGGGCGGGGTTGTCGGTGCCGTTCGAGTTGCGCACGGCGATGCTGTAGCCGTCGTCGAGCAGGATGCGGCTCGCCTTGTTCGCCGCCGCGACGGCGTTCGCGCCCGTCGAGCCGGGCGACTGCGTCTCGGTCGACTTCACCGGCAGAGCGCTGCCGGCGTTCAGCCACAGCTCGCCGAAGCGGTTGAGGTTGTGGCTCGAGATGACCTTGTAGGTGCCGCTCGGTGCGACGAGCATGCCCTCGAACGCCTCGCGGGCCGCGTTGCCGACGGCCGTCGCGGGGAGCGGGGTCACCGCGGGCACGCCGACACCGGCCTGCACGAGCTCGACGTTCGCCGCCGTCTCGGGCCTGATCTGGGTCGTGCCGTTGAACTCCTCGACGAGGCCGGTGACACGCACCTTGTCACCGATGTCGACAGCGGGGTTCTCGCCGTGGAGGTAGACGAAGACGCCGTCGGAGGCCTTGGGCGTGAGATCGGTCGGACCGCCCGAACCCGCCGTCTGGATGTAGATGCCGTCGTAGCCCCCGACGCGGTGGTCGGCCGTGACGATGCCCTCGGTGACGACGGCCTTGCCGACGAGCGGGCTCGCGGCCGCGTCGGTGCCCTGGATCTGGGCGATGGTCTTGGCGACCGGCAGGATCGGACCCCCCGGTGCGCCCGAGTTCTGCGGGGTCGGCGTCGAGACGAACGAGAAGTCTGCGGCGTTGTTGTCGGTGTCTTTGAAGCCGGTGCGCACGATGCTGCCGGGCGTCGTGTTGCTGCCCGTGTACGTGGCCTTCGCGCCTTCGTAGTTCACCGAGTTGCCGTAGCCGACGTAGTCGACGACCTGGGAGTTGTTCACGATCGAGCCGGTGCCCGGGTTGATCGCACCGGCGACGTTCGCGAGGAACAGCGAGCCGGTCGTACCGCTCGGGTTCACCGTGAGAGTGGCATCGGGCGTCGGCAGTGCGATGCCGTTCGCGGCATTGTTGGTCGGCAGGCCGATGAGGTAGTAGCCGCCCGCGGCGATCTCGCCGCTGAGCGCGCCCGAACTGTTCGAGAGACCGGTGTTCTGCTCGCTGCGATACTGCAGCGACCACCCGGTCAACGAAACCGCCGTGTCGGTCGGGTTGTACAGCTCGACGAACTTGTTCGTGTACGTCTGGCCCGTGCTGCCGCCCCTGGCGAACACCTCGTTGATCACGACGCCCGAGGCGTCGACCGCGGCGAGGGCCGGCGGTGCGGCGAGCAGGCCCGCCACGAGGGCGCCCGCCGCGGCGACCGCCACGGTGGACAAGCGTTGGATGGTGGTGCGACGTCGCATGACTCTCCCTTTGAACCGCTCAGCCCCGCGGGATGCCGCACGCGACGTTTCGGGCGATCGCGTACCTTGGGCAATTGTCCCGTAGCCTACGAGCGGGCGGCGGCGCTGCCAAGGGGCCGACTCCGATTCATCCGCTGAATTTCACGGAATTTCACGAGTTGCTCACCCATGCCGCGCACATGAGCACGAGGCATCCGCTCGACTGCTCGAATGAGCGCGGCAGCACCCGACGCGCGGAATGGCCCGAGGCGAGCGCCCCGGGCCATCCGGTCGTGCGGTGCGGTGACGCGCCTCAGTCGACCGTGAGCAGGAACGAGCTCATGGTGCCCGTCGCCGTGGTGACTGCGAACCGCTCAGCTCCACTCGCGCCGGCCGGGATCGTGAACGTCACCGTTGCGGTGCCGACCTCGTCGACGTTCGCCGCGATCGTGCGGACCACCGGCGACGAGCCAAGCACCGCGCCGTCGAGCGAGACGGTCGCCGTCGTGGCGAACGGCTCGTCGCGGCTGAAGTCGAGCGACGACAGGTTCACCGTCACCGAGTCGCCGACGTCGTAGCCGTCGGCGTCGGGCGCCGAGACCACGACGCCGACCGCGCGCTGCGCGAAGTCGGGCGAAACGGTCTTGACGGTGTTGAAGTAGTCGACCATCGCCTCGAGGTCGATCTTGCCGCTGTCGGCCTTGCCGGTGCCGTGGGCCAGGGTGAAGAAGTTGTCACCGCCGGAGGCGAGGAACGAGTTGGCGCCCACCGTGTAGCTCGCCGCGGGGTCGAGCGGCACACCGTCGAGCAGGATCTCGGTGATGTGCGAGCCGGCGGCGGCGGCCGGATCGTAGGTGTAGGTGAGCGCCTCGTTCACGCCCAGCTTCAGGAACGGCCGGGTCGCCCCGGTCGGCTGCCACTGCTCTTCGAGCACCTGCTTGATCTGCGCCGCGGTGAGATCGAACGTCACGAGCGTGTTCGCGAACGGCTGCACGGCGGCAGCCTCACGATAGGTCACCGAGCCCGAGTCGAGGTCGGCGCGCAGGCCGCCGGGGTTCATGAACGTGATGTCGACGTCACGCGTGCCGTCGGCCTCGAGCGCCCACTTCTGCACGTCGGCCACGAGGTTGCCGAGCGTCGACTCGCCGCCGCGGTTCTCGAGCACGGGCGGGGCCGGAGCCCGCACCGCACGACCGATCGCCGCCGTCGTCGAACCGATCTCGACGTTGCCGAGCTCATCGGCGATCTTCTTCGCCTCGGCGACCGACGCCGCGATCGCGGGATCCTGCTCGTAGTTGTAGCCGATGACATCGCCCTTGTCGTTGCGCACGGCCATCGTGTAGATGGTGTTCTCCATCTTGGTGATCGACTTCGTCGCGCGGTCGAACGAGATCTGCATGTTGCTGAACCGCTCGCCGTACTGACCGCTCGAGATGACGGGGCGGCCGTCGATCACGTGGTTGTAGGGGAGGTGGGTGTGGCCCGAGACGATCGCGTCGATGTTGTCGTTCGCGTTCAGCACGATGTCGCCGAAGCGCGAGTTCGGGTCGACCGCCGACGAGACATCGGTGGTCGCGGCGCCCTCGTGCACGAGCATGATGACGATGTCGGCCTCGCCGTTGCCCTTCTTGCCGTCGCTCAGCTGGTCGGCGACGCGGTTCGCAGCCGCGACCGGGCGTTCGACGGTGAGGCCGGCGATGCCCGCAGGGCTCACGAGCGAGGGCAGTTCGTCGGTCACTGCGCCGACGAAGCCGATGGTGACGCCCTGGAACTTCTTCAGCCAGTATTCGGGCAGCACGGCGTCGCCGGTCGCGGCATCCCTGACGTTCGCGCCGAGGTACTCCCAGTCGGCGAGCGGCATGACCCGGTCGGTGAGGTCGGCGAAGCCCTTGTCGAACTCGTGGTTGCCGACCGCGCTGACGTCGAGACCGGCGGCATTGAGCGCCTCGATCGTGGGCGTGTCCTGCTGGATGAACGACGTGAAGGTCGACGCGCCGATCATGTCGCCGGCCGCGGCGAAGACCGTGTTCGGGTTCTCGGCGCGGAACGAGTTCACCGCGGTGGCGAGCGCGGCGATGCCGCCCGCGGCGCCGTCCTGCTCGATGCGGCCGTGGAAGTCGTTGACCGTGACGAGGTTGATGTCGACGCTGCGGGCCTCGACGCCCTTCGGCGACGGCGCGGCCTGCGCCGGTGCCGTCGCGCCGATCGTGAGCCCGACGGCAGTGGCCGCGGCGAGTGCCCCGGCCACGATCCGCCTGCGCGAACGTGTGCTGCCCATGCCGCGACCGACCGCGGCTGTGAAACGTGGTTGCATCCCGTGTCTCCTCTGCGAGTCACCCGAGGAGCGTCGGATTCGCAATCCCCGGCTGTGCTCCCCCGCCATGCAGGGGTCATCGTAGCCTACGTTCGCGGCCCTGCCGTGCCAAGCCGAGCGCGCGCATTGTCCCCCGTTGTGGCGTGGGTGGTGTGGCGCAGCCCCGCCGATACGCTGGCGACCATGCTCACGGCCGTCTTCTCGCTCACCGGGGCGCTCGTCTTCGGCGCGGCCGACTTCCTCGGCGGCCTGGCCGCGAAACGCATCAGCTCGATGCTCGCGACGGCGATCGCCGCGAGTTCCGGTTTCGTGCTGCTCGCCGCGGCCGCCCCGCTCCTCGGCGGCGTCTGGAACCCGGCCGATGTCTGGTGGGGCGCGATCTCGGGCGCGATCGGCGCGATCGCGATCTCACTGCTCTACGCGTGCCTCGCGATCGGGCCGATGTCGATCCTCTCGCCGCTGACCGCCGTCGTCTCGGCGATCGTGCCGATGGTCTGGGGCCTCGTGAGCGGCGAACGATTCAGCTCGCTGGGCTACTGGGCCCTCGGCCTGGCGCTCGTCGCGGTCGTGCTCGTCGGCTTCGTGCCCGAGAAGGGTGCGGTGCGGCCGAGCCTCCGCGGCATCCTGATGGCCGTCGGCTCGGGCATCGCGATCGGCGGCTTCTACATCACGATCGACCAGACCTCCGACGAGAGCGGCGTCGTGCCGCTCGTGTTGAACCGCGGCGTCACCGCGACGATCATGTTCGCGGCCGTCGGCGTGGTCGCGATCGTCGCGCGGGCGCGGCGGCGGGCTGCCGTGGGTGCGGTGCCTGCAACGGCCGCGGTGCCTGCAACGGCCGCGGTGCCTGCAACGAATTCAAGCGAGCGGATGCCGCGGCGCACGCCGCTCGGCCCTGCCGCCGCCGACCGGGGCCGATCGGCGCTGGCGACGGGTGTCCGCATCGCGATCGCGTGCGGCGTGGTCGACGTCACCGCGAACGTGCTGCTGCTCGCGGGCATCCGCGCGGGCGACCTCTCGGTGGCCGCGGTGCTCGGGGCGATGTACCCGGCGGGCACGATCCTGCTCGCGGCGATCGTGCTTCGAGAGCGCATCGCTCCCGTGCAGTGGGTCGGTCTCGTGCTCGCCCTCACGGCGGCGGGCATGCTCGCGCTCGCGTGAACCGGTGGTCGAGTAGCGAGCGCCAGCGAGCGTATCGAGACCCGTGCCGACCAGCGAGGTCAGAGCCGCACGACCTCCGTGACGCGCACGACCGCCGCGCCCTCCTCGGCGGACTCGTCGAGGTCGACCACGGCCCTGATGCGCCAGTCGTGATCGCCCGCCGGGTCGTCGATCGTCTGCTCGACGCGCCACATGCCGCTCGCGGCATCCGTCTCGTCGATCGCGACCAGGCGCGGTGAGCGAGCCGCCGGTCCGGTGCCGATGTCGTCGTGCTCCGCGTAGTAGCGGTCGAGCGCGTCCGGCCAGTCGGCGTCGGGGTCGAGCTCGGCGAGCTCGTCGTCGCGCTCGAGCGCGGCGAGCTGTACGCGCCGGAACAGCTCGTTGCGCACGAGCACCGTGAACGCGCGCCGGTTGGTGACGACCGACGGCGGGGCGGGCGGCACGACCGCGGCCTCGTCTTCTGGCAGGTGCGATGCGGGGTCGATGAGTTCGTTCCACTCGTCGACGAGGCTCGAGTCGACCTGGCGCACGAGTTCGCCGAGCCACTCGATGATGTCGAGCAGCTCTTCGTTCTTCGCCTCGGTCGGCACCGTCTGCCTGATCGCCCGGTACGCGTCGGAGAGGTAGCGCAGCACGAGTCCCTCGCTGCGCGCGAGCTGGTAGAAGCCGACGTATTCTCCGAACGACATGCTGCGTTCGAACATGTCGCGCACGACCGACTTCGGCGAGAGCTCGAAGTCGCGCACCCACGGCTGGCTCGACGCGAAGACCTCGAACGATTGGGCGAGCAGTTCGTCGAGCGGCTTCGGCCAGGTGACCTCCTCGACGAGCTCCATACGCTCGTCGTACTCGATGCCCTCTTGCTTCATTCGGCCGATCGCCTCGCCGCGCTCTTTGAACTGCTGCTGCGAGAGGATCGGGCGCGGGTCGTCGAGCGTCGACTCGATGACGCTCACGACGTCGAGGGCGTAGTGGCCGGTGCCGACGCCCCCGGAGTCACCGGCAGAGCCCGCGGTGGCCTCGGGGTCGAGCAGCTCGATCGCGGCGAGCGCGAACGGCGACAGCGGCTGGTTGAGCGCGAAGTTCGGCTGCAGGTCGACCGTGAGTCGCACGATCGGCAGGCCATCGCCTGGGTCCGCGGCCGGCAGCAGCTCGACGACGCCCGCGTCGCGCAGCGTGCGGAAGATCTCGAGCGCCCGCCGGGCGAGCTCGAACTGCCGGGCGCGCGGTTCGTGGTTGTCGAAGACGAGCGATCGGATGTCGCCGATCACGTCGCCCCCGCGGGCGATCACGTTGATGAGCATCGCCGCGGTGAGCTTCAGCTGGGGCACGAGCGGTTCGGGCTCGGCCGCGACGAGCCGCTCGTACGAGCCCTCGCCCCACGTGATCTGCCCGGCCGGCGCCTTCTTGCGCACGACCTTCTTGAGCTTCTTCGGGTCGTCGCCGGCCTTGCGCACGGCGGCGGCGTTCTCGATCTCGTGTTCGGGCGCGAGCACGACGACGGTGCCGGCCGTGTCGTAGCCGGCGCGCCCCGCCCGCCCCGCGACCTGGTGGAACTCGCGAGCGGTGAGTTGGCGCATCCGCTGCCCGTCGAACTTGGCGAGCGCGGTGATGAGCACCGTGCGGATGGGCACGTTGATGCCGACGCCGAGCGTGTCGGTGCCGCAGATGACGCGCAGCAGCCCGCGCTGGGCGAGCGTCTCGACGAGGCGCCGATAGCGCGGCAGCATGCCGGCGTGGTGCACGCCGATGCCCGCGCGCACGAGTCGCGAGAGCGTCTTGCCGAACGCGGTGTTGAAACGGAACCCGCCGATCGCCTCGGCGATCTCGTCGCGCTGCTCGCGCGTGACGACGCGGATCGACGACAGCGCCTGCGCCCGCTCCATCGCCGCGGCCTGCGAGAAGTGCACGATGTAGACGGGCGCCTGCCGCGTCTCGATGAGCTCTTCGACGGTCTCCTGCACGGGCGTCTTCGCGTACGAGAAGTGCAGCGGCACGGGGCGGTCGACGCCCGTCACGAGCGCGGTCTCGCGGCCGGTGCGGCGCTTCAGGTCGGCCGCGATCGGCGTGACGTCGCCGAGTGTCGCCGACATGAGCACGAACTGCGCGCGGTGCAGCGTGAGCAGGGGCACCTGCCAGGCCCAGCCGCGATCGGGGTCGCCGTAGTAGTGGAACTCGTCCATGACGACCTGGTCGACGTCGGCGTCGGGCCCGTGCCGCAGCGCGAGGTTCGCGAGGATCTCGGCGGTGCAGCAGATGATCGGGGCATCGGGGTTCACCGAACTGTCGCCCGTCACCATGCCGACGTTCACCGCGCCGAAGATCTCGACGAGCTGGAAGAACTTCTCCGAGACGAGGGCCTTGATGGGCGCCGTGTAGTAGCTGCGACCGCCTCGAGCGATGGATGCCGCGTGGGCGGCCACCGCGACGAGCGACTTGCCGGTGCCCGTGGGGGTCGACAAGACGACGTTCGCGCCCGAGACGATCTCGATGATCGCCTCGTCTTGCGCGGGGTAGAGCGAGAGGCCGCGGCCCTCGGCCCAGTCGACGAAGGCGTCGTACATCGCGTCGGCGTCGTACGGGCTCGGCGCGAGCTCAGGCAGGGTCGGGGTCACCCGTCGAGTCTGTCACGCGGCGCGTCACCGGGCTGGACGAACCCGGTCTCGTACGCGAGCACGATGGCCTGGATGCGGTCGCGCACGCCGAGCTTGGCGAGCATCCGTGCGACGTGGGTCTTCACGGTCGCCGCGCCGACGTAGAGGGCTTCGGCGATCTCGGCGTTGGAACGGCCTCGGGCGATGACCGTCAAGACCTCGCGCTGGGCGCCCGTCGTGCTCGCGGTGCGGCGGCTCGACCTCGCCGAACCCGCCGCGCGCACCCGCCCGCAGGAGCCGGCTACGCCCGCTCGCCCGCAGGCGTGAGCACGACCACGGGCCCCGTCGACGACGACCACTCCACCGTGCCGTGCTCGAAGACGCCGCGGAGCACCCCCGTGCCCGGCACGAGGTCGACGTCGCGCACGGGCAGGCCGAGGGCCGAGCGCTCCCAGCCGAGCAGCGCCCAGATGTCGCGCACCATGCCGTAGACGATCGCGGGGCCGTGCGCGGGGCTCCAGTAGATCGAGCCGCCCTCGAAGTGCGCGAAGCCGCCGGTGATGCGACCACCGTGCTCCGACTCAGCGAGGGGTTGTTCGTCGGTCGTCGGAAATCCGAGGAACGAGGTCTCGCCGCCGACGCCGTGCCAGTGCTCGGCGATCAGGCCGTGCACCTCGTGCGCCGCGGTGCGGGCCGACCAGTACACGGTGCCGCGCTCGAACTCGCGACGGTACATCTCGCCGTCGCCGATGCGCATGTGCGGCCCGACGGCGGCGCCGAGCCACCGGTGTTCGGCGTGCTTCGCGCTGATGGCGGGCACGGCGAGCAGCAACTGGTGGTCGGCGTCGTGGCGCACGGCGGCGCGGAAGTCGCTCCAGCTGAGCGCACGGTCGACGTGGGCGGAACGCCGCTCGAATCGTGCAGGCGTGGCCTGGCGCGGTCGCGTGAGATGCGTCATCCGCTCGGTCATCGCACTGCCCTTCTCTCTGCAACCTGACGGCTGTCTGCTGCACGGTACCGGCACCGACCGACATCGGCGCCCGAAAACGGGGGAAGCCGGCCTGCACCTCGTGCTCGTGACTCGGTGCTGACCGGCTATCCGACCGTCGCGGTCCACGATGACAGTTCCCCCTGCGGTTCGCGGTGCGACGATCGGTTCCAACCCTACGAACGACGACGGGTGCCGCGGATCAGGGCTATCCCTGATCTTCGGGTCGAAGCCAGCACAGGCGACACGGGGGCGGTCGAGCCGCTAGCGTTCGCTCAGACGCACTCGCCCCGCACTCGCCCGAGGAGAACCCATGCGGATCGCACCCAGCTCAACCGGCCCCGACTCGACCGGCGCAGACTCGACCGGCGCAGACTCGACCGGCGCAGACGGGACCGGCCCCGAAACCGGGCCGGAGACCGCGCCCGAGACCGGCGCCGCGGACAACACCGACGATGCGCAGCGACACCGCCCCGCGGCATCCGACACCGGCACCTACGACCGCGTCCTCGTGGTCGTGCACGGCATGGGCAACGCGTACCGCAGCCAGATCCTGCTCGAGTGGGCCGAGCCGCTGCTCGCACGCATGGACTGGCTCACGCGCGACCGCGTGATCGGCGCCGACGAGCGCCACGGCGTCGAGATCCGAGAGTCCGACCTCGCGGGCGATCTGCCGATGGTCACGGCGACCGTGCGCTCGCCCGGTCCAAAGGCGCAGGCGGCGCATGCACCAGCCGACGAAGACGACGACGTGGTGCAGAAGATCGCCATCCTCGAGGCGCGCTGGTCGGAATCGTTCGTGCCGATGAACCGCGGGCAGATCTTCCAGTGGGCCGTCGTCTTCATGTGGCGGGCGATCCTCCGAGTGCTCGACCTCTTCGTCGGCACCATGGTGCTCGTGCCGTGCTTCACGCTCGTGCGGCACTGGAGGAAGGCGCCCGGCGCACCCCGCGAACTGCCCCGGTACGTCGACCTCGTGATCGATTCGGTGCGGCTCGTCGTATGCACGATCGCGTTCGCGGTCACCTGGTTGTTCCTCGTGCTGCTCGCCGCCGTGCTGACCCCGATCCTGCCGCTGATCAGCCCGTTGCTGCTCATCCCGTGGTTCAAGAACGTGGCGCAGGGTGCGATCGACGGCATCGTCGAGTCGATCGGCGACGTCGCCGCGTGGAAGGAGCGCCCCGTGCGCGCCTCGGCCATGCGACTCGTCGTGCGCGACGCGCTCGAGCGCGCCAAGGAGCTCGTCGGCGACGACGGCGACGTGCACCTGTTCGCCCACTCGCAGGGCGCGGCGGTCGCGACGTTCGCCCTCTTCGAGGAGTTGACGCCGAGCGACTACAACGTGAGCCGGTTGACCACGGTGGGCGCCGCGGTGGTGCTGCTCGGGCGCGACCGCTGGCTCGGTCGGCCCGACGAGTACCGGCCCGTCGCGAAGTGGATCGACCGCAACGACACGGCCGGCGAGGGTCGCGGCGTGAAATGGGCGAACCACTGGGCGATCTGGGATCCGTTCTCGGCGGGCCCCATCGCCGACACCAAGCGCGGCCGCCGCGAGCGGTGGCGCAACGCCTACGTCCGCGGCGAGTCGACCGCGATGGGGCCCGAAGAGCACGCCGTGCACAACACGAGCCAGCCGTTCCTCGACCACTCGGTCTACTTCGAGAACACCATCCAGGTCGTCGAGCCCACGGCCCGGCTGCTGCTCGGCCCGAACTTCCCGCCCGCGCCGAAAGCCGTCGCCGACGTCGAGAACCGGTTGTCGGTCATCGACAAGAAGTCGCTCGGCGTCAACATGCTCGCCGCCGTCGTGATCGCCGCGATCCTGCCGGGGCTGCCCCGCGTCTACGACGCCTTCACGACGGTCGCGAGCTGGGTCGCCGGTGCGGTCGGGTTCATGATCGGCATGTTCCCGGGCGGTCAGGATGTCGCGGAGTCGGTGCCCGCCGCGATCGCCTCGGCGTCGATCGTGACCGACCCGGCGAACAAGTACCCGTGGGGCTGGCTCATCGCCTCGGCCCTGACGCTCGCCGTGCTGATCTGGCTGAACCAGCGTCTCTCGACGATCACCCGTCGCTCGCGCGAGTGGGACCGTTGCCCGGTCGAGCCGCACGCGTGGCTCGTGCTGGGCTCGATCCCCCGCGCGTTCTACGTCGGCGGTGCCGTCGTGAGCGTGTGGCTCGGCATCTTCACGTGGATCGCGCCGCCGCTCGAATGGCTGATCGTGAGCGGCGTGCTGCTCGCGATCGTCGGGGTGTTCGTCTTCCTCGAACCGCTCTACTCGCCGGTGCCGGTCATCGTGCCGGCCCGCACCGACGACGCCGCGGGCAACGCCGCGGCGATCGCGGCGACGCCCGTGCCGATGCGACTGCGCGATGCCGTGCGCACCGACGAGTTCACGAACGACCTCGCGGCCCGGCGCAAGCTGCTGCGACCGCAGGGCTGGCGTGCCCGGCTGTGGGCGAAGTGGTTCCACAAGTGGCCGAAGTCGGCCGAGTAGGGCTCCGGCGACGAACGTCAGCGCAGCGTCGGCCGGAACACTCCGGCGGGGTCGCCGCCCGAGACGAGCTCGACGAGAGCCTCGACGAGACGGAACGGCACGAGCGCCGCGAGTTGCACGAGCACGAGCGGCCCGAGCCACCCGAGCGAGAACGCGAGCACGAGTTGCGGCGAAGCGAGACGCCCCCAGACGAGACCGGCGAGCGCGACGGCGGGCAGCAGCACGAGCCACAGCGGGTTCCAGAACGCGGCGACGGACGCCCCGGCAACGAGGACCCCGCCGAACACCGCCTGCACGACGAAGACCACGCCGGCGACTCCGCCGAACTGGCGCTCGCGATCCGCGGAGACCCACGCCCACATCACCGCGGCGCGGAGGAGCGGCACACCCTGCTCGCGGAGCGCGGTGCGGAACACCCGGTCGTCGACGCGGCGCCGACGAAGCGCCGCGCGCCGGTCGCCGAGCCCCGCAGCGACAGCGGACCGGTGATCGTGCAGCAGCGCCGGCGCCGACTGGCGACCGTAGCTCGCGATGAGGCCCCAGAGCGGAGCCGGCACCGACGCGAGATCGGAGTCGGCGCCCTCGGAGGAGCGCGAGCCGGCGGCATCCTGAACCGGCACGTCGTAGCGCCGCCCGCCGACCGGATCGAGGTAGGCGAACGGTGCGCGCACCTGGAAGCGGCTCCCGTCGGCAGGTCGCTGCGCGAGCAGCAACTCGTCGAGGGGGCGGTCGTCGTCGGTCAGGAACGGCATCGCGGTCTCCCCTACCAGCGCTCGTGCACGGCGGCCCTGATCTCGCGATCGTAGAGATCGCGCACCGCGCCGCCGAACGACGGCGGCAGCCGCAGCGCGCCGGCCTCGGCGTTCGCCCGGGCCTGCTGCGGCGAACGGGCACCCGGGATCACCGAGGTCACCCCGGGTTGCGCCACGACCCAGGCGAGGGCGACCTGCGCGGGCGAGGCCGTCGGCGCCGCCTCGCGGGCGAGCACCGCGAACTCGGATGCCGCGCGCACACCCGACTCGAAGTCGACACCCGAGAAGGTCTCGCCGACGTCGAAGGACTCGCCGTGCCGGTTGAAGCTGCGGTGGTCGTTCGCGGCGAAGAACGTCTCGCTCGTGTACCGGCCAGAGAGCAGTCCGCTCGCGAGCGGCACCCGCGCGATGATGCCGACTCCCGCTGCGACGGCGGCGGGAAGCACCTCGTCGAGCGGCTTCAGCCGGAACGCGTTGAGAATGATCTGCACGGAGGCCACGTGCGGCCGTGCGATCGCGGTGAGCGCCTCGTCGACCCGCTCGACGCTGACGCCGTACGCGGCGATCGCACCCTCGGCGACGAGTGCGTCGAGCGCGTCGAACACCTCGTCGTCGCCGTACACCGACGACGGCGGGCAGTGCAGCTGCACGAGGTCGAGGGTGTCGACGCCGAGGTTCGCCCGCGATCGGTCGGTCCACTCCCGGAAGTTCGCGAGCGAGTAGTTCGCGTGCTCCTGCGGCAACCGGCGACCCATCTTGGTGGCGACCGTGACGCCCGACTCGGGATTCGCGCGAAGCCAGGCGCCGATGAGCGATTCGCTCCGGCCGTCGCCGTAGACGTCGGCGGTGTCGAAGAAGGTGACGCCGCCCTCGTGCGCGGCATCGAGCACGGCGAACGCGTCGCCCTCGGAGACCTCGCCCCAGTCGGCGCCGAGCTGCCACGTGCCGAGGCCGATGACCGAGACCGAGCGATCGGTGCGGCCGAGGGTGCGAGTCTGCATGATGCTCCAGTGCTGGTCGAGGGCGGGACTCCGATCGTGTCATGCGCGCGCGGATGTCGCACCCGTCGCCGATGTCGGCGGCCGATGTCGGCGGCATGCACGAAGCTGGCGGCATGGCCGGCAAGTACGACGTGAAGCGCGAACTCCCCTGCTACTCCGCACCGCACGGGCGGTTCGAGCTCATCGACGTGCCCGAGCTCGCGTACTGCATGGTCGACGGGCACGGCGACCCGAACAGCGCACCCGAGTACATCGCGGCCGTCGAGGCGCTCTACGCCGTGTCGTTCGCGGCGAAGTTCCAGAGCAAGCGCGAGCTCGATCGCGACTACGTCGTCGGGCCGCTCGAGGGGCTCTGGAGCGCGGACGACCCGGCGACCTTCGTCACGCGCGAGAAGTCGGCCTGGTCGTGGACCATGATGATCTGGCAGCCCGATTGGCTCACCGCGGGGCTCATCGCCGAGGCGGTCTCGAAGGCGGCGACGAAGGCGCCGGCCGCGGGCCTCGTGCGCTTCGAGCGGCTCGCCGAGGGGCGCTCGGTGCAGACCCTGCACCTCGGCTCGTACGACGACGAGGGCCCGACCCTCGCGCGGCTGCACGACGAGTTCATGCCCGAACACGGGCTGCGCTTCAACGGGCGGCACCATGAGGTGTACCTCGGCGATCCGCGTCGCACCGCGCCCGAGAAGCTCAAGACCATCCTCAGACAGCCGGTTGCGCCGGCCTGACCCGCACGACGGTGCGGGCCCTGATCGCGAGCGCGTTCAGGCATGCGGATGCCGCGGGGCTGGCCCTCGTTCGACGGCGGGCCCCGCGGCATCCATTCGCTCGGTTCGACGGCGCTCGCCGCCACCGGCTCGGCGGCTCAGACCTCCTGTTCGGCGCCGAAGCGCTGACGGGCGCCCGGCGGAATGAGCGGTTTCGCGGCTCGGGCCGTGATCTGCTGCACGGCCCAGGTGTTGCCGTCGGGGTCGGCGAAGCCGAAGAAGGTGCCGCCGTCGCGTTCGTCGAAGACGGTGATCTCGCTCGCCTCGACGCCGCGCCCGAGCAGTTCGGCGCGGGCCGCCTCGGCATCGGCGACGACGAGCTGCAGGCCGTGCAGCGATCCGGGCGCCATCTCGTTCTGCGACGGCAGCGAACCGACGACGATCGAGCAGCCCGAGCCGCGGGGGGTGAGCTGCGCGATGTGCATGTCGCCGTTGCGCGTGTCGTGATCGAGGTCGAATCCGACCTGGTCGCGGTAGAACGCGATCGATCGGTCGAGGTCGCTCACCGGCACGATGACGACTTCGAGGGTCCAGTCCATGAGATGCTCCGATCTTCGGGGTTCGTTTCGGCCGGCGTCGTCGTTCAGGCGGCGAGCACGCCGTCGAGCCGCGCGTAGCCCTCGGTGAGGCCCTGCTCCATGTTGCTCTGCACCATGCCGTCTCGGGCCTCGACGCTCGGGTAGGTGGAGTGGATGCGCACGCGGGTACGGCCGTCGCCGAGGTCTTCGAAGGCCATCGACTCGACGGCCACGACGTCGGGGAAGCCCTCGAACTCGAAGGTCTGCACGGCGAACTCGTTCTCTCGCACCGAGTGGAAGGTGCCGTTGAACGCATACTCCTCGCCCGACGGGTCGACGTGCAGGTAGCGATAGCCGCCCTGGGGCACGAAGTCCCACCGCTCGACGCGCATCTCGTAGCCGTTCGGCCCGAGCCAGCGCTTGACGAGCTCGGGGTCGCGGTGCGCGTTGAAGACGGCGGCGACGGGGGCGTCGAACTCTCGCTCGATCTCGATGAAGGGCAGGCCTTCGGGGGCGGTGATGGTGACGGGGTTCGTCATTTTCGTTCTTCTCTCAGGTGTGGTCGGCAGCGGTGCCGGTTTCGGCGTCGGTGCCGGTTTCGCCGGACGAGCCGGCGGTGTCGGCGGCGCGGGGGCCGCGGTCTTCGGCGAGCAGCGCGTCCAGGCTGCGGAACTGCTGCTCGTGGATCAGCCGGTAGCGGTCGATCCACGCGGTGAGGGCTTCGAGCTGGGCCGCGTCGAGGTGCACGGGTCGGCGTTGCGCATCACGGGTCCTCGTGACGAGCCCCGCGTGCTCGAGCACCTGGATGTGCTTCGAGACGGCCTGCTTGCTGATCGCGAACGGTTCGGCGAGCTCGTTGACCGTGGCCGGCCCTCGGCTCAGGCGGGCGATGATGCTGCGGCGCACCGGATCGGCCAACGCCATGAAGGCACGGTCGAGGCGATCGTCGGCACTCGGATCGAAGATCATCACCTGCTCCTTTCTCAACCCATTCATTGATCAATCTTGTGGTTGATTAAGAGTACGACGATCGGATGACGCTGTCAACAACCGTGTGCACGTCGGCCGCTGGCCCGTGAGCTGTGGGGCTTGCCGCGGACCGCGCGAGCGACGAGGATCGGCACCGACAGGTCAACCGAGAACGAAAGGAAGCATCATGGTCACGCTCAACCCGTACCTCAACTTCCCCGGGAACGCGAAGGAGGCGATGGACTTCTACCACTCGGTGTTCGGCGGCGAACTCACCTCGAGCACCTTCGCCGAGTTCGGGCAGGCCGACGACCCGGCCGACGCCGACAAGATCATGCACGCGCAGCTCGAGGGCGCCGGCGGCGTCGTGCTGATGGGCGCCGACACCCCGAGCGCGATGGGCGACCCCGGCACCGGCGGCCCGATCTCGGTCTCGCTGTCAGGCGGTTTCGACGACGACGCCACGCTCCGCGGCTACTGGGAGAAGCTCCTCGCGAGCGGCGCTCAGATCGTGCCGCTCGAGGTGGCGCCCTGGGGCGATGCGTTCGGCATGTGCACCGACCGCTTCGGCGTCACCTGGCTCGTGAACATCGCGGCGGACCAGACCTGACTGCAGCGAGCGGATGCCGCGGCGCCCGCCCCACGA